>CAJWUS010000159.1 GCA_913047525.1 uncultured Flavobacteriales bacterium
AGTTATCCGATTAAATGGAGAATTCATAGTGAACCCATCTCCTGCTCAAATGGAAGAAGCCGATATTGACCTTATGGTTGGAGCTTCTTCCGATAGTGTAGCAATGGTAGAAGGAGAAATGAGTGAAGTGTCTGAAGCAGAGATGATTGAGGCTATTAAAGTTGGTCATGAAGCTATTAAAGTTCAGTGTGCAATGCAAACTGAATTAGCATCTGAAATTACTACTTCTTCTCCAAAAAGAGAATATTGCCACGAAACTCATGATGAGGTATTAAGAGAAAAGATAAGAAAAGAAACATATGATGCAGTATATGCTGTTGCAAAAGAAGGATTAGGAAAAGACGAGAGATCAACAAAATTCAAAGCTATAAAAGAAGAGTATATTGCAGCATCTTTATCGGAAGAAGAAGCAACTGAAAAAACAGGATTGATTGGTGTGTATTACCATGACGTAGAAAAAGAAGCAGTTAGAGCATTAGTTTTAAATGAAGGGAAAAGATTAGACGGTAGAGAAACTACTGAAATCAGACCTATCTGGTGTGAGATTGACTACTTACCAAGTCCTCACGGTTCAGCAATATTCACTAGAGGTGAAACGCAATCGCTTACTACCGTTACACTAGGAACAAAAATGGATGTAAACAGATTAGATGGTGTGACCTATCAAGGATATGAAGCATTCTATTTACACTATAACTTTCCTCCATTCTCTACAGGAGAAGCTAGAATGAAATTTAATGTCAGTAGAAGAGAAATCGGACACGGAAACTTAGCACAAAGAGCATTGAAAAAAATGATTCCTTCTGATAACCCTTACACTGTAAGAATAGTTTCAGATATACTGGAATCAAACGGATCTTCTTCAATGGCTACTGTTTGTGCAGGTACTCTAGCACTTATGGATGCTGGAATAAAAATTGAAAAACCAGTCTCAGGAATTGCAATGGGATTAATCACTGATAAAGAAAGTGGAAAATTTGCAGTTCTTTCTGACATCTTGGGTGATGAAGATCATTTAGGAGATATGGATTTTAAAGTTACCGGAACAGCTGATGGAATTACAGCTTGTCAGATGGATATTAAAGTTCAAGGATTATCCTATGATATATTAGAACAGGCACTTAATCAGGCAAAAGATGGTAGATTGCATATTTTAGAAAAAATAACTGATGTAATTGCAAAACCAAGAACACAATTAAAACCACAAACACCAAAGATTGTTATTTTAGAAATTCCAAAATCAACAATTGGTGGAGTAATTGGCCCTGGAGGAAAAGTAATCCAAGAAATGCAAGAAGTTACGGAGACTACTATAACCATTGAAGAAATTGATGAGAAAGGTAGAGTTGAGATTTTAGGTACTGACCAAGAAAAAATTGACAATGCTATTACCAGAATTAAAGAGATTGCATTTGTTCCAGAAGTAGGGTCTACTTATAAAGGAAAGGTAAAATCAATTATGCCTTATGGTGCTTTTATAGGTATTGCAAACAATGTAGATGGACTTTTACATATTTCTGAAATAAACTGGGAAAGAGTAGAGAATGTAGAAGATGTATTGAAAGAAGGAGATGAGATAGAAGTGAAATTAATTGCAGTTGACGAAAGAAGTGGTAAGCTTAAATTATCTAGAAAAATATTACTTCCAAGACCAGAGAAAAAGAATTCATAATTTTTTCAAACTTTGTGTAACCTTAATAAGTTGCATTCGTATAAGGGTGCAATGTATTAACGAAAAATTAATTTAATGAGACAGTTAAAAATCACCAAACAGGTTACAAACAGAGATACTGCTTCTCTAGATAAATATTTACAAGAAATCGGAAAAGTTGATTTAATTACTGCTGAGGATGAAGTAGAATTAGCCCAGAAGATAAGGGCGGGAGACGAAAAGGCCTTAGAAAAATTAACAAAAGCCAACTTACGTTTTGTTGTTTCTGTGGCAAAACAGTATCAGAATCAAGGACTTACACTTCCAGATTTAATAAATGAAGGAAATCTTGGTCTTATAAAAGCTGCTAAAAGATTTGATGAGACTAGAGGATTTAAATTTATTTCTTATGCAGTTTGGTGGATTCGTCAATCAATTCTACAAGCATTAGCTGAACAATCGAGAATTGTAAGACTACCGTTAAACAAAATCGGATCAATCAATAAGATTAATAAGGCTTATGCCAGACTAGAACAACAATTTGAGCGTCCTCCAACTGCTGAGGAGATTGCTGAATTAGTAGAACTATCAATTAATGAAGTAAAGGAATCACTAAAAAATTCCGGAAGACATGTTTCAATGGATGCCCCACTTATTGATGGAGAAGATAGCAATATGTATGATGTATTAAAAAGTGGCGAAAACCCAAGTCCTGATACTGAATTAATGGTAGAGTCTTTACGAAAAGAAATTAGAAGAGCTTTAGACACCCTTACTCCAAGAGAAGCAGATGTTATATCTTCTTATTTTGGATTAAATAAAGGACATGCAATGACTTTGGAAGAGATTGGAGAAAAGTTTGACTTGACAAGAGAGAGAGTAAGACAAATAAAGGAGAAAGCTGTTAGAAGATTGAAACATACCTCTAGAAGTAAAATCCTAAAAACCTATCTAGGTTAAAACTTTAAGAGGGCTTTCGCTCTCTTTTTTTTATATTTACCGAAAATTATGAGTCATAAAATAGCTCCTTCCATCTTAGCTGCTGATTTTGGCAATCTTCAAAAAGATTGTGAAATGGTAAACAACAGCCAAGCTGACTGGTTCCATTTAGATGTAATGGATGGTGTTTTTGTTCCAAATATTTCATTTGGAATGCCAATTATCAAAAAGATAAACTCTTATGCTACTAAAACTTTAGATGTACACTTAATGATAGTAGATCCGGATAGATACATTAAAACTTTTAAGAAAATAGGTGCAAATGTTTTAACTGTACATTATGAAGCATGCACCCATCTTCACAGAACAATTTCAGCAATTAAAGAAGAAGGTATGAAAGCAGGAGTTGCTCTAAACCCGCATACATCTGTACATTTAATTACAGATATTCTCAATGATTTAGACCTGGTTTGTATTAT
>CAJWUS010000160.1 GCA_913047525.1 uncultured Flavobacteriales bacterium
TTGCCCTTTCTAATTTTTCATAATCTTTGGCCGCTTTAAAAATAAAGGAAAGTGGGCCAAAAGTATTATTTACTTGATTAATGTCTCTAGCTGAACTAAAGTTGTTGATTAGATTTTCATATAAATAATTTGCTGAGTCATTATCAGGGTGTAGTGCATTTGGTTTTAAACCAGAAGCAAAATTTGGGGAATTATTATAAATTTCGGTTTCCCCTAAATCCAGAAAAGCAACAATATTTCTTGTATTAGTAGTCGTGCCAGTTTTGTTGGTAATCCAAACCTCTATTTTGGTGATATTGATGCCAGAATTTACAAATGGTAAATTGGAAAGTGCTGCATCATATTTCTCTTTGAAATAGTGCGTCAAAAAATAGTGCTTATTCGATTCATATTGGTCGGCATAAATATCAAACTCTGTAGTTTGCGCTCCACCGCTTACTTCTACTTCTGAAGTTTTACTTTTTTGTTGGGACAAAATACTTGTAATGGTTGTTCTTCCAAATTGTAATTGCGCCTTCATCCCAAAAAGTGATGTACTCCCTGTAATTAGTGTGCCATTTAGGGGCAGGCTCACATTTCCTACTTCTAATTTTTTAATAATTTCATCCTCACTTCCTGTATATTCCAACTTCATTTGGTTTTCAAAATCAAAAGTACTTTCAGTATTATAATTGGTGGTGAGCTTTAGTTTTTCCCCAATTTTACCAATTACATTCATTTGTATTTTCTCTACAAAATCAAAAGATGTAGTTCGCCTTTGCTCTTCTGGCAAGGAGGGGTTATCCAAACGATTTATTCTTAAAGAGAAAATAAGTTCTGCAGACCCCTGAGGGCGAATATCTACAGTGTTGCCACCAAAAAGCCGATCAAAAGCTTGTCCGCCAATGTAGAGTTTTGGCAATCCAAAAGCAGAAGTTTGTTTTACCTTTCGCTCACCTGTACGTATATCCCAATAAGTAGTATTTAATTTTTCAAGCTGATACTGCTGGTATTCTTGAAAACTCATCACTCTAGGAAGTTCTACATTTCTATCCCCTATTCTTTGCCACTGATAATACTGATTTGTGGCAGGATCATATTCAACAAAAGTGTTAAAAATACTAGGATTGTTCATATATAAGCCTCCACTTTCATTTCCATTAAATGGATATGCCAATGAACTGTCATTTTGAGAAAATGACTGCATAGAAAATAGCACAAATACTGCTAATAGTATATATATTTTTTTTCTGCTCAACTCTAGTAAATATTGAATTACATTCCGCTTAAAGCAGATTTCACCAAAGCTTCTACAGATAAGTCTTCAGAGCTGTTTCTCAGAGTCTTATCTACTTTTTGCTCGGCAACTTTTTTGCTAAAGCCCAATGCAACTAATGCAGATAACGCTTGCATTCTTAAATCATTGTCCTGATAAAGAGGAATATCAGTAGTAGTAATTCCCTTGCCTAACTTGTCTTTTAAATCGATTATTATTCTCTGTGCTGTTTTGGCACCAATTCCTTTCACAGATTGCAGGGCGGCAACATCTGCTGTAATAATGTATTGTCTTGTTTCATTTGGTGAAAAAGTGGAAAGGACCACTTGTGCTGTGCTCGGTCCAACTCCTGAAACGGAAATAAGACCTCTAAAAAGTTCTCTTTCATTTTCATCAGAAAAACCATAAAGGGTGTGTGAATCTTCCTTTACTGAAAGGTGGGTAAATAACATGCAATTCTCCTCTTTTATGCTAGAGAATGTTTGTAAGGAAATGTGTAGTTTATAGCCAATACCATTACAATCAATCACCACATAGGTTGGCGTTTTTTCTATCAGTTTTCCTTTAATGTGTGTTATCATTTATTTGCTAGTTTTAAAAAAACAAATCTAATAAAATGAATGATTTTGTTATAAAACAAAACCCTATACTTTTCAGCATAGGGTTTTCATAACTATTTTAAGTAGAATCTTATCTTTTGATGATTAATTTTTTAATTTCCACCAAATTACCATCAGTTGTAAATCTGCCAAAATACATACCATTTGGCAAATCGCCAATAAATATTTTTTGATTCCCCACTTGATTTAACGTAATAGTTTTGAGCTGATTGCCTAAAATATCTACTATTGCTATTGTACATTTTTCCTTAGCAGTATAAAAAATGTTGGTATAATCCTTTGATGGATTTGGATAAAAATTAGATATTTTTTCTGATAAATACTTATCCTCAATTGCGGTAGTTATTGCATTAAAGGTTACAATAAAACAAGTTATGTCCGTTGAATCTGAATCATCAAAAAAACAATATTCAACTTTTCCCATGCTTGACAATCCGTATGCATCATAATAACCACTATGAGCCTCAAGATCAGGATAGACAACGGTTTGTCCAGAGGCAATTGTTGTTTTTAAAGAAAGTGTGGTACCAACAGCATAGCATTGCTCTGCCCAACAAAAAGAAAACTCAGTCGTAGGAACATTAATAATTGGAGTCATTCTGCACCTAACATCTAAAGATTTATTAGCTGTATTAGTGACTATTAAATGAGAGGTTAACTGCAAATTAGGATTCCCTACAATAAGTGTATCGCCCGTAACTACCAAACTTTGCGAAAAAGTTAAAATTGAAACTGTAACTGCAAGTAAAAAGAATGAAATTCTCTTCATAATTTATTTTTTAGCAAATATACAAATTATTACTAAAAACGAATGAATTTTGAACATCTAAGAAAGCTTTTAAAAAAGCCCTAATTAATAGAAGAAACTCAATATTTCATGCTATATTTGTGCACTTAACCCTAAAAGAATTTCTCATGAAACGAATTTTATTAATAGCTCTAGTCGCATGCCTATCTATAAGCAGCTCATTTGCACAATTACCGGATGGCAGTTTAGCTCCCGATTGGACGCTAACTGACCTAAACGGAACTACACACAATATGTACAGCTATTTAGATAGTGGCTATACTGTATTTATTGACTTTTCTGCAATTTGGTGTGGCCCTTGTTGGAATTATCATATTTCTGGAGCTTTAGAAAATTTATATATTGATCATGGACCTTCTGGCTATCCTAATGTTAGCC
>CAJWUS010000161.1 GCA_913047525.1 uncultured Flavobacteriales bacterium
AATAATCTCTGAGCACCTTTTCCATACTTCTGATCTTCTAAAATTGCAGGATACTTCCCTTTCATTTCCCAAGAAATAAAGAATGGAGTCCAATCGATATACGGAATTACATCTGAGATATTTACAGAATCAAATAAACTAACGCCTAACCTATTCGGTGATTTTTTATATTGTTTGTCTATATTTATTTTAAAAGAGTTTTGTCTTGCTGCAACTAAAGAGATAAATTGTTTTTCTTCTTTTCTCTGTAAATAATTTTCTTTTATCTCTAAGTAATTTGATTTAATCTCTGATTTATATTTCCCAGAATTTGAGCCAAGAATGCTACTACAAGCACTCACTCCTTTTGAAGCGTCCAATACATGAAAAACAATATTGTTTGTGTATTTATCAATCAATTTTACTGCAGTATGAACTTTAGATGTTGTAGCTCCTCCAATCATCAATGGAATATTAAAATCTTGTCTTTGCATTTCTTCTGCCACATGAATCATTTCATCTAATGATGGAGTTATAAGACCACTCAAACCAATAATATCTACTTTGTGTTTTTTGGCTTGTTCTAATATTTTGTCGGCAGAAACCATCACGCCCAAATCAATAATCTCAAAATTATTACAAGCAAGCACTACACCAACAATATTCTTTCCAATATCATGCACATCACCCTTTACGGTTGCCAATAAAATCTTTCCAGCATTTGACTTTTCAGATTTATCCTCTTCAATATAAGGGCTTAATTGTGCAACTGATTTTTTCATAACTCTAGCCGATTTCACTACTTGAGGCAAAAACATTTTTCCATTGCCAAAAAGTTCTCCAACAATATTCATCCCATCCATTAACGGACCTTCAATAACATCTAATGGTTTTTCTAATTTTAGCCTTGCTTCTTCTGTATCTTCATCAATAAAGGTTACAATTCCTTTTACAAGTGAATGTGCTAATCTCTTTTCTACTGACTGATTTCTCCAATCCAGATTTTCCTCTCTTTTCTTACCTCCTCCTTTGTAAATTTCAGCAATTTCTACCAATCTTTCTGTAGCTCCAGCATCCTTATTAAGCAAAACATCTTCTACAGCAGTAAGTAAATCTTTTGGTATGTCAGAATAAACCTCAATCATACCTGCATTTACAATTCCCATATCCATTCCGTTCTTTATTGCATGATATAAAAAAGAAGAATGCATGGCTTCTCGAACCACATTATTTCCTCTGAAAGAGAAAGAAACATTACTCACGCCTCCACTAACCTTTACGTAAGGAAGATTTTCTTTTATCCATTTTGTTGCTTTAAAAAAATCAACTACATAATTGTTGTGTTCCTCTATCCCAGTAGCTACTGTTAAGATATTTGGATCAAAAATGATATCCTGAGGTGGGAAACCTACTTTATTTACCAATATCTTGTATGCTCTTTCACATATTCTTATTTTGTCTGAGTAATTTACTGCTTGCCCCTTCTCATCAAAAGCCATAACAACAACAGCAGCACCATATTTTAGAATTGTTCTAGCTTTTGAAATAAAAGCTTCTTCATCTTCCTTTAAGGAAATAGAATTTACAATTCCTTTCCCTTGAATACATTTTAATCCTACCTCAATGATTTCCCATTTTGAAGAATCAATCATAATGGGTACACGAGAAATATCAGGATCAGATGCAATCAAATTCAAAAAATGTGTCATGGATTCCACCCCATCAATTAAACCATCATCCATATTAATATCAATAATTTGAGCACCACTATCAACTTGTTGTAATGCGACAGAAAGAGCCTGATCAAAATCATCTGCTTTTATCAACCTTCTGAACTTTGCAGATCCCATTACATTGGTTCTTTCCCCAATATTTACAAAATTACTTTCAGGAGTAATAATTACAGCCTCTAAACCTGAAAGTTTCATTCTTGTTTCCAATTGAGGTTTTCTTCTAGGACTATTTTTATTTGCAAGTTTTGCAAATTCTGAAATATGGTCAGGTGTTGTACCACAACACCCGCCCACAATATTAACCAATCCAGAATTCATAAAATCTTCTAATTGAGCAGCCATTATCTCAGCTGTCTCATCATATTCTCCCATTTCATTTGGAAGACCCGCATTTGGATAAGCACTTATAAAAAATTCCGATTTATCAGCTAATTCTTTTATATAAGGTCGCATTGCACTTGTTCCTAAAGCACAGTTAAAACCTACACTCAATAGTGGTAAATGCGAAATAGAATTCAAGAAAGCTTCTGCGGTTTGACCTGAAAGTGTTCTGCCACTTTCATCAGTAATGGTACCTGAAACCATAATAGGAAGTTTCGTGTTTTTCACTTCAAAAACTTCCTGAATTGCAAAAAGAGCAGCCTTACAATTTAAAGTATCAAAAACAGTTTCAACTAATAATAAATCAACCCCTCCCTCCATTAAAGCAATCACTTGCTCTCTATAAGCTTCTTTTAAATCATCAAAAGTTATATGTCTGAATGCAGGGTTTCCTACATCAGGTGAAATAGAAGCCGTTCTGTTTGTAGGACCTATAGAGCCGGCAACAAATCTGGGCTTATCTTCTGTTGAATGTTCTACAGCAACTTCTTTTGCAATTTTTGCTGATTGAAAATTAATATCATAAACTGCCGATTCTAATTTATAATCAGCTTGAGCAATAAAAGTGCCACTAAAAGTATTTGTTTCAATAATATCAGCTCCAGCATTCAGATATTCAGCATGAATTGCTTTTATCACATCTGGTCTTGTAATGGAAAGCAAATCATTGTTTCCTTTTAAGTCGCATGCAGAATCTTGGAAATAAGTTCCTCTGAAATCCTCCTCTTGCAACTTATATCTCTGAATCATAGTACCCATAGCGCCATCAAGAACTAAGATTCTTTCTTTTAAGATATGTTCTATTTCCTGTCTCATAATTATAGGACCTAGCAAAAAAGATTTCGGAAATTTTATGAATTTCGCTCATCTTCCTCCATTTGGAGTAGGAATTAGCACCCAGCTTTTCAGGGTTGCCAAGACATCAAAGGGCCTATCCCTCCGTCTTTCTTGATAAGTCAAC
>CAJWUS010000162.1 GCA_913047525.1 uncultured Flavobacteriales bacterium
GAATAGTTATAGAATAAATGCAACAATATTTAGATTTAATGACACGCGTGATGCAAGAAGGCACGCTAAAAGCAGATAGAACAGGAACAGGAACTAAAAGTGTTTTTGGTCATCAGATGCGTTTTGATTTATCTAAAGGGTTCCCATGTATTACTACAAAAAAGTTGCATTTAAAATCTATCATTCATGAATTACTTTGGTTTTTACAAGGCGATACCAATATTAAATATCTAAAAGAGAATGGGGTGCGTATTTGGGATGAGTGGGCAGATGAAAATGGAGATCTAGGTCATGTTTATGGTTACCAATGGAGATCTTGGCCAGCACCAGATGGAAAACACATTGATCAAATTACACAAGTAGTAGACGCACTTAAAAACAATCCGGATAGTAGAAGAATTATTGTAAGCGCTTGGAATGTAGGAGAAATTGAACAAATGGCCTTACCTCCTTGTCACGCTTTCTTCCAATTTTATGTAGCAGATGGCAAACTCTCTTGTCAACTTTATCAAAGAAGTGCCGATATATTTCTAGGAGTTCCTTTCAATATTGCTTCTTATGCACTCTTAACAATGATGATGGCACAAGTTTGCAATTTAGAAGTTGGCGATTTTGTACATACTTTTGGTGATGCACATATTTACAGTAATCATTTTGAGCAAGTAGAATTACAACTCAGTAGAGATTGTAAGAAATTACCAATCATGAAGATCAATCCTAATGTTAAAAATATTTTTGATTTTACTATTGATGATTTTGAGTTAATGAATTATGGACCTCATCCTCATATAAAAGGAAAAGTAGCGGTATAATGGCTAAGATAGTCGTACTTGGTGCAGGTTTAGTTGGTGGTGTTATGGCTAAGGATTTATCCAAAGAGCATGAAGTCACTTCAATTGATATTTCAAAAAGAAATTTAGAAAGACTAAGTGGTATAAAAACTATTTGTGCAGATATTTCAGATAAAACCACTTTGCAGGATTTGATAAAAGATTTTGATTTAGTAGTAGGTGCTGTTCCTGGTTTTATGGGTTATCAAATGATGAAGGATGTAATTGAATCTGGTAAAAACATTGTAGATATCTCCTTCTACCCTGAAGATCCTTTCGGATTGGATGAACTTGCAAAAGAAAAAGGAGTTGTAGCTGTAATGGATTGCGGAGTAGCTCCTGGTATGGGGAATATCATTTTCGGCCATCATGATGGAAAGATGCAAATTACCGATTACGAATGTTTGGTTGGCGGACTACCTGAAAAAAGAGAATGGCCATATGAATATCAAGCCGTTTTTTCTCCCATTGATGTAATTGAAGAATATGTGCGTCCTGCTCGTTTTGTAAAAGATAGAAAGATGATTACAAAAGAAGCTTTATCAGATACCGAGATTATAGATTTTGAAGATATTGGTCCATTGGAAAGTTGGAATTCTGATGGTTTGAGAACTCTGATAGAAACTATGAAACATGTACCAAATATGATTGAAAAAACTTTGCGTTATCCTGGGTGTGTAGAGTATTTGAAAGTTTTGAGAGAAAGTGGGTTCTTTTCTTATGATGAGATTGAAGTAAATGATCAGATGATTCGCCCTATAGATGTTACATCAAAACTACTTTTCCCAAAATGGGAAATGAAAGAAGGAGATAAAGATTTTACTATTATGAGAATTATAATAAAAGGTATTGAAGAAAATAAGAAAGTTATTTATCAATATAATTTATTGGATAGATTCCAAGATGGAACTATTTCCATGGCCAGAACCACAGGTTTTACTTGTACAGCAGTTGCAAATTTAGTGGTGAATGGAGATTATAAAAGAATTGGCATCTCTCCACCCGAATATTTGGGAGAACATTATAAATTTGTACGAGATTATTTGGCAGATAGAGGTGTTTATTATAAAGTAAAAAAAGAGTAAATGAAAGTTTCATTAATAGTTGCAGTAGCCGAAAATGGTGTGATTGGAAAAGATAATGATCTTATCTGGCATTTGCCAAAAGACATGCAATTTTTCAAGGAAACTACAACAGGGCATCATGTAATAATGGGGAGAAAGAATTTTGAATCTATTCCTCATAAATATCGGCCTCTCCCAAATAGAACGAATATTGTGATTACAAGACAATCTGATTATACAGCTGAAGGCTGTGTAGTTGTTAATTCAGTAGAAGAAGCATTAAAAGTTGCTAAGAGTAATGGCGAAAATGAGGCTTTTATTATTGGTGGCGGACAGATATATAGAATTGCTCTTGAGAAAAATCTAATAGATAAAATCTACCTTACAAAGGTTTATCATTCATTTGATGGCGATACCTTTTTTCCTGAATTAAATAATAAGTGGGGCGAGGAGAGTAAAACAATAAATAAAACAGATGATAAACACGCCTACGATTTTGACTTTATCACTTTAGAGAAAAATCAGTAGTTTTACAAAAAAATAAACAATGAAAAAAACTTTTTTAGCTTTAAGTATTTTAGGAGTGTTATTTTATAGTTGTGAGAAAGAAATAGTAGATAATAGTACTCAAGCTTCTCAAGACCATTTGTTTGCTGAAAATATTTTGAATGATCTTGGGCGAATAGTGGAAGATGGATTTAACAATAATGGACTTAGAAAATCTTCATGTGTAAATTATAAATCAATGGCTTCCGACTCATCAGATACTGATACTTTAATTATTGATTTTGGTGATGTAGATTGTTTAGATAAATACGGTAAATTAAGAAGAGGGAGAATAATTGTAATCTACACTGCTCCTTACAGAGATTCTTTTGCTCAAATTACAACTACTTTTGATCATTATTATGTGAATAGCACCAATTGGATCCAGGGGAGTAGAACAGTTACCAACTTAGGAATGAATGAGAATAATAAAATGCTTTTTGATATTGAAGCGGATATACATATTACTACTACATCAGGAATAATTGATTGGCAAACAAGTAGAACTAGAATCTGGGAAACAGGAATAAACACTACTTTAAACCCTTTTGATGATAAATATAAAGTTGTGGGTAATGCAAGCGGAAATGGTTTGAACA
>CAJWUS010000163.1 GCA_913047525.1 uncultured Flavobacteriales bacterium
TATGATAATATTTATACTGAACGATTCATGCAAACACCTCAAGAAAATGCAAGTGGATATGATGAGAATTCTCCAATTAATCATGTAGATAAACTAAAAGGCCATTATTTATTGGTGCATGGATCAGCTGATGATAATGTACACGTGCAAAATACTATGGAAATGATTTCAGCCTTAGTAAAAGCAAATAAACAGTTCGATTTATTTATTTATCCTGACAAGAATCATGGTATTTACGGTGGAAACACACGTTATCATTTGTATAAAAAAATGACAGATTTTATTTTAAAGAATTTATAACAGAAAATTTATTATTTTCGGCACTTAATAAAAACCTAAATAAATATGGGACAAATTATTGGATACATCCTCTTTACAATTATAGCTGTATTCGGGGCAAAATGGTTTATAGAAAAAGATGGTCATCCTAAGGCTCTTTTTTATCTGTTTTTCGCAGAAATGTGGGAAAGATTTAGTTTTTATGGAATGAGGGCATTACTCGTTTTATATATCATTAAAGATTATATGGCGAGCGTGGAGAACAATGAAGAAATTGCATATGGTATTTATGCTGCATATGGAGCATTGGTGTATGCTACACCTTTACTTGGCGGATTCCTTGCTGATCGTTTTATAGGATATAGAAAAGCCATTATGCTTGGTGGAATCTTGATGGCTGCAGGACATTTCTTTATGGCATTTCCAATTGATTTCTTCTTTTATGGAGCTCTTGGATTATTAATTGCAGGTAATGGCTTTTTTAAGCCAAACATTTCTTCATTAGTAGGGTCTTTATATGAAGAAGGAGATATAAAAAGAGATTCTGGTTTCACAATATTTTACATGGGAATAAATTTAGGTGCTGCAGTAGCACCACTACTATGTGGATATATTGGAGAAATGTGGGGCTGGCATTATGGATTTGGGCTTGCTGGAGTAGGAATGTTAGCTGGTGTCGTTGTATTCTGGGATGGAATTAAAAAAGGTGTTTTTGGAGATAAGGGGCTACAACCTATTGAATACCAAGAAAAGAAATTTTTTAATTTTAATATTGAAAAGTTAGTATGGGTTTTTGGATGTTTAATTGTACCCATTTTTGCATATTTAATTGTTTTAGAAGCTAGCGGGGCTGAATTTTTGGGGACAATAATAAATATACTCTTAGTAATTTCTGTGGGTTATGCTGGTTATCTTATGTATGAAAATTATAGAGATGGTCAGCCTGCTGCCGCTAATAAAATTGGGTCGATTTTAATTTTAGCAGTACTTTGTGCTGTATTTTGGGCTTGTTTTGAACAGGCTGGAAGTTCCTTAGTAGTATGGGCAGACAAGTGTATTGATTTGAAATTTATGGTTGCTTCTCAAACAAATGCTATAAATCCTGGATATATCATCTTCCTTGCCTTTCCTTTTGCTTTATTATGGGAAAAACTTGATTTATGGGGAAAAAACCCTAATACAGCAAAGAAATTTGCTATGGGTATTGCTTTCTTAGGATTAGGATTCTTGGTATTCGCATACAGTATTAATTTTATTAGTGATGCCGGGAAATTGCCATTTTCTACACTTTGGATTGGTTGGCTATTAATTACTACAGGGGAACTATGTTTATCTCCTATTGGTTTGTCAAAAGTTACTCAATTAAGCCCTAAAAAATCTATAGCATTTTTTATGGGTCTTTGGTTTTTATCATCTACCGTAGCACATTACATAGCAGGGGCTCTGGCAAAATTAACTATAGGTGGTCAAACAACAAGTTCAGAAGGGTTATTGGGCAAATTAAATACCATGTTGTTTAGTGGTGTTGACCCTACTGCAAATGGTGTTGCAGAGGCAATGATATATAATGACTTATTTGGGAAAATAGGATTTGTTACTATAGGAATTGCTCTTGTTACACTTCTTATTTCTCCAATAATTAAAAAATTAATGCACGATATTCACTAACACACAAAAAAATGAAACATTTATTAACAGTAGTATTATTAGCATTTTCTCTTAATGGATTTGCACAACAAAAACCATTAGAATGGCATACAGATGTTAAGAAAGCGATTGACGTATCGATTGAAAATGGGAAACCATTGCTTTTCTTTTTCACTGGAAGCGATTGGTGTGGATGGTGTAAACGTTTACAAAAAGAAGTTTTCTTTAAGCCAGAGTTTGCTACTTGGGCAAATAAAAATGTAGTATTAGTAGAGTTAGATTTTCCAAGAAGAACGAAACTTTCAGCTGAATTACAAAAGCAAAATAGAGAATTAGGGCAGATGTTTGGAGTAAGAGGATATCCTACTATTTGGTTTGTAACTCCTGAAATTCAAGAAAGTAGAAAAATCAATTTTCAGAAGTTAGGAAAACAAGGATATGTAGCTGGTGGTCCAAAAGCATGGATTGCAGGAGCTGATAAATATATTAAGCCAAAGAAATGAGAAAACTAGTTCTTCTCAGTTTTCTTTTATTATTTAGTATTGCTGCTTTCTCACAAGGTGAGGCTAAAACTAATATTCAATGGTTAAAGCTTAATAAAGCAGAAGAGTTAGCTGCAAAATACGATAGTGACATGCTTGTTTTCTTCTTTCGTAATGGCTGTCCAGATTGTAAGAGGATGAAAGAAGAAACGTTCAAGAATCCTGAAATTATCAAATTAATTAATGAGAATTTTTTTCCTGTAATGTTAAATGCAAGAACAAAAGACACCATTGTATATAATAGTAAAAAGTATTTTAATCAGCAGCCTGTTGAGCATGGCTCTACCTTTAGGCACGATTTGTTTCATGAATTAGCAGATGCTGTTAAAGGTCAATACTACTATCCTTATATTGTTATTATTGATGGAGAGCATAAAAAGGTAAAGCCTCTCCCTGGCTTTTTCCCTACCATCCGTTTAAAAAGAAGTCTGTCCTCACTTTTAAATTCTGAACCAAAATAAAAAAAGGAGCTTTAACTCCTTTCTTTCGGGTGGATGATGGGATTCGAACCCACGACCCCCGGAACCACAATCCGGTGCTCTA
>CAJWUS010000164.1 GCA_913047525.1 uncultured Flavobacteriales bacterium
AAATCTGTACCAAAACACTCAATATTCTTATGTTTTGGGTATTTACTTCCTTCTCCACTTTTAGGAGTAAAACTATAATTACTTTCCAAATAAGGAGCTCCAAAATGTTGAAATGGATAATCAGTTCCTCTACCAATACTTACATTTGTTCCTTCAAACAAACACAAACTAGGATACAAATTAATAGATTTGGTATTCGGCAGGTTAGGAGATGGTTTTATAGGTAAATCATAATGCATATCATGAGTGTAATTCTCCATTTCGATTACTGTTAAGTCACATTTCTTGGAAATCCAATTTTCTCCATTTATCATTTTAGCATATTCTCCAATTGTCATCCCATGAACAATAGGTACTGGGTGCATTCCTACAAAAGATTCAAATCCATTTTCTCTTATTGGTCCGTCAAGATAATGTCCGTTTGGGTTAGGCCTATCTAGTACTATTACTTTTATTTTGTTTTCACTAGCTGCCTCCATAACATAATGAAGTGTGGAAATATAGGTGTAAAAACGAGCTCCAACATCTTGAATATCGAAAAGTAAAATATCAATTCCTTCTAATTGTTCTGCATAAGGTTTTTTATTGCTACCATAAAGAGAGATAATAGGAAGTCCTGTTTTTACATCTATTCCATCTTCAATTTTTGCTCCTGCATCTGCCTTTCCTCTAAAGCCATGTTCTGGAGAAAATACTTTTACTATATCTACTCCTGAGCTAAGTAAGCTGTCTACCAAGTGTGTAGTATCAATCCTAGAAGTTTGATTTCCTATAACACCTACTTTTTTATCTTTCAAAAACGGTAAGTAGCTTTCTGTTTGTTCAGCTCCTAATTTTAGGATTTTTCCTTTTTGGCAACTAAAAAGTAAGCAGCAGGAAATTAAAAGGAATATTTGCGTTATTTTAGCCATTCGTATTTATGAATGTAGAATATTTTATAGCAAAGCGATTGATAAGCGCAAAGGAAGGAAATAATCGCCTTTCTCGTCCCATAATTCGCATATCAATTTTGGCTATTGCACTTTCGGTGGCAGTGATGCTCATTTCCATTGGGGTTGTTAAAGGTTTCAAAAAGGACATTGCCGACAAAGTTATAGGTTTTGGGTCGCATATTCAAATCACCAATTTTTCTAATAATAATTCTTATGAAACTGAGGCGATAAGCAAAAATCAGGATTTTTATCCTACAATTGGACAGGAAGATGGGATACAGCATATTCAGGTTTTTGCCACAAAAGCTGGCATTATTAAAACCAAAGATGAAATTCATGGTGTGGTCTTAAAAGGGGTAGGTAGTGATTTTAATTCTTCTTTTTTTGAAAGTAATCTAGTAGAGGGAGAAGTGCCTATTTACAATGATTCCCTAACTTCAGGCAGAGTATTGATTTCTAAAAAGATTGCGGATTTATTGGCTTTACAATTAGAAGAAAAACTCATTATGTATTTTGTGCAAGATCCTCCAAGAGTTAGAAAGTTTGTTGTTTCTGGAATTTATGCTACCAATTTGCAGGAGTTTGATGATCTCTATGTTTTTGGTGATATAAGGCACATTCAGAATTTGAATAATTGGGGAAGAGATTCTGTTGGTGGTTTTGAAATTACGATCAGTAATGTTGATAATTTGGATGCTCAAACCCAGATGGTGGATGAAAAAATCTATTACGATTTAAACGCACAAAGTATAAAAGAGATAAATCCTCAAATCTTTGATTGGCTCAAATTGCAGGATATCAATGTAAATGTTATTATTATTTTAATGCTAATTGTTGCAGGGATCAATATCATTACAGCACTTTTAATTCTTATTTTAGAACGAACAAAACTCATAGGGATACTCAAAGCAATTGGTCAAAGCAATTGGTCGGTTAGAGAGGTGTTTTTATACAATGCTACTTACCTTATTGTAAAAGGATTATTTTGGGGAAATCTATTAGGGCTTGGAATAGCTTTATCCCAAAGATATTTTCATATCATTAGTTTAGACCCTGCAACATATTACATGAGTTCTGTGCCTATATATTTTACTTTTACAGATGTGATACTACTAAATTTTGGAGCCATGTTTATTTGCTTTTTGATGCTAATTTTACCGACCTTTCTGATTACTAAAATCACTCCAATTAAATCAATAAGGTTTGAGTAAATTTTGGTAGTTTTGCACCGCCAAAAATTTAAGATAAATTTTAATGAACTATTACAATAACATCATAGAAACAATAGGTAACACGCCACTAATTAAGCTCAATAAAGTAGTGGTAACGGACGCTTTGGTTTTGGCAAAAGTGGAAACCTTTAATCCTGGACATTCCATAAAAGATAGGATGGCTTTAAAAATGATTGAAGATGCTGAAAAAGACGGACGTTTAAAAACAGGAGGTACCATAATTGAAGGTACAAGTGGGAATACTGGAATGGGTTTGGCTCTTGTTGCTATTCAGAAGGGATATAAATGTGTTTTTGTTTTAGCAGACAAACAATCTAAAGAGAAAATGGATATTTTACGTGCAGTAGGAGCTGAGGTAGTCATATGTCCAACAAATGTAGATCCTGAAGATCCTAGATCATATTATTCTGTTTCTAAGAGATTATCAGAAGAAACACCTAATTCTTGGTTTGTAAATCAGTATGATAATCCTTCAAATGCTGTTGCTCATTATGAAAGTACTGGCCCTGAGATTTGGGAACAAACAGATGGTAGAATCACACATCTAGTAGTTGGTGTGGGTACAGGTGGTACTATATCCGGAACAGCAAAATATTTAAAAGAGCAGAATCCAAATGTTAAAATCTGGGGGATTGATACTTATGGCTCTGCTTTTAAAAAATACCATGAAACGGGTGAATTTGATGAAAAGGAGATTTATCCTTATATCACTGAAGGGATCGGTGAGGATATTATCCCTTCCAATGTTGATTTTGGAATTATTGATCATTTTGAGAAAATCACTGATAAAGATGGAGCAATTATGGCCAGAAGATTAAGTTATGAGGAGGGTATAATGGTTGG
>CAJWUS010000165.1 GCA_913047525.1 uncultured Flavobacteriales bacterium
ATTTGGATAAAGCAATTGAAGCTGAGGCTGATGCAATTTGTGATGGAGAGAATGTTTATATTATTGGAATGATGGAGCATATCGAACCTTGTGGTATTCATTCAGGTGACTCATATGCTGTATTGCCTACTTTTGATTTAAGTGACAATGTTCGTCAGCAAATGATAGATATTACTAATAAAATTGCTGTTGCGCTTGAGACAGTTGGTTTAATAAATATTCAGTTTGCTATAAAAGATGAGGTTGTCTATGTAATTGAAGCAAACCCAAGAGCTTCAAGAACTGTGCCGTTTATTGCAAAATCATATGATGAGTCTTACACGAACTATGCTACAAAAGTTATGCTTGGAGAAAAGAAAGTGACGGACTTTAATTTTAGCCCTACTAAGAATGGATATGCAATAAAAGTTCCTGTTTTCTCGTTTGATAAATTCCCTAATGTGAATAAAGAATTAGGACCAGAAATGAAATCGACAGGAGAGGCCATTTATTTTATTGATGATTTAAAGGATGATTACTTTACCAAAGTATATTCTGAACGAAACTTATATTTAAGTAAATAATATGTTAGTAGGCTTAGTAAAATTTATGTTTTGGTTTTTCTTAATTTCTTATTTGTTAAGGATTTTAGCTAGAATATTTGCACCAATTTTACTGAAACGTTTCGCTAATAAAATGCAAGATCGTTTTCAGCAGCAATATGGTCAGCAACATCAAAACCCGCAAAACCCAACACAAGAAGAAGGAAAAGTAACGCTTGAAAAAACAAAACCTTCAACACAAACAAAATCGGATGAAGTAGGAGATTATGTTGATTTTGAGGAAGTTGATGAATAAAAAACTCTTATGATAAACTTTAAAAAACTAAGCCCACATCTGATCGTGATGTTATTGTTTGTGGGTATTTCTTTTACTTATTTTTCTCCCGTTTTAGAAGGTAAGCGTTTAGATACGCCAGACATTAAGAATCATAAGGGCATGAGTAAGGAGGTAGTTGATTTTCGTGAGACAACAGGAGAAGAAGCTCTTTGGACAAATTCTATGTTCTCAGGAATGCCAGCTTATCAAATTTCTACAAAGTCGAATGCTAATTTAATTCAATATGTAGTTAAAACTATTTCTTTAGGAATGCCAAGGCCAGCTAATTTATTGTTTTTGTATTTACTAGGCTTTTATATCCTACTATTATCGCTAAAAGTGGATTATCGACTATCTGCTGTAGGAGCAATAGCTTTTGCATTCTCTTCATATTTCTTTATTATTATTCAGGCAGGGCACATGACCAAAGCACACGCAATTGCATATGTACCAATGGTAGTTGCAGCAGTGCTTTATACTTATAGAAGAAAAATGTTGCTTGGAGGTGTTTTAACTGCTTTAACAGTAGCATTGGAGCTTTATGCTAATCATTTGCAAATAACTTATTATTTAGTTTTGATATTATTACTAGTTGGTTTGGTACAGTTTATTAAAGATTTAAAAGCAAATAACTTAGTAGATTTTACAAAGCGTTCTGGGATTTTAATTGTTGCAGCACTTCTAGCTTCAGGAACTTCCCTTACTAGGTTATCAACAACCATGGAGTATGGAAAAGAAAGTACTAGAGGTAAATCTGAATTAACTAATAATTTAGAGAATAAAACTTCTGGATTAGACAAGGATTATGCCACTTCTTGGAGCTATGGAATAACGGAGAGCTTTACTCTCTTAATTCCTAATTTCCATGGAGGGTCGTCACAAGGTGCTTTAACTACTGATTCAGAAACTTATCAGGCAATTAAAAGAGCGCCAAATGCTAGGCAACTCATTAAACAATTGCCACTCTATTGGGGTGAGCAGCCATTTACCTCAGGTCCTACTTATGCAGGTTCAATAGTGATTTTTTTGTTTGTATTAGGTTTATTTTTTGTGAAATCAGAAATGAGAACTTGGTTAATTTTAGCTACAATTATGTCGATAATGCTGGCTTGGGGGAAGAATTTCATGAGTTTAACAGACTTATTCTTAGACTATTTTCCTGGATATAATAAGTTTAGAGCTGTATCTATGATTTTAGTTATTGCAGAATTTACTTTACCACTTTTAGGTTTTGTGGCACTGAATAAATTTTTAATTACTAATGAATCAATTGATGAAAAGAAAAAACCTTTACAATTAGCATTCTATATTGTTGGTGGTTTAACACTCTTATTTGCATTAATACCATCATTATTCTTTGATTTTGTTGGAGGTCAAGATGCTAATTTGGAGAAGAATGGATGGCCTGTTGATGCATTGCAATCTGATAGAGCAGGGCTTCTAGGTGCTGATGCATGGCGATCTTTTATTTTTATTTCATTATCCTTTGGAACTCTTTGGTTGTTTCTTAAAAACAAACTAAAATCACAATATGTTATTTTGATTGTAGGTGTTTTAGTTTTAGCTGATATGTGGACGGTAAATAAAAGATATTTAAATGATGATCATTTTGTGAGAAAATCAAAAGTTGAGATTCCTTATCAACCAACACAAGCTAATTTACAGATACTTAAAGATAAAGATCTTAATTTTCGAGTTTTTAATCAGAGTGTTAATACTTTTAATGATGCTAGTACATCTTACTTTCACAAATCTATTGGAGGATATCATGGAGCTAAATTGAAACGTTACCAAGAACTTATAGAACAACATATCTCTCAAGGAAATCCGGCTGTGATTAATATGTTAAACACAAAATATGTAATAAACAAAAAGGGGCAGGTACAACAAAATCCTGGCACAATGGGGAATGCTTGGTTTGTAAATAATGTAAATATAGTAGCAAATGCAGATGCAGAGATTGCCGCATTAAAGGAACTTGATGTTAGAAATACAGCTGTAGTGGATGAGCGTTTTAAGGCTCAATTAATTACTAATTTATCAAATGAGAACGCAAGTATTTCTTTAACGAATTACAAGCCTAACTATCTAGAATACAAATCAAATTCTACAAATGATGGAATTGT
>CAJWUS010000166.1 GCA_913047525.1 uncultured Flavobacteriales bacterium
CTTCAATGACAAGAGAAGACATCGATTGTATAGTAATTGAGGACTATTATGATTCTTTGAGCTGCTATAATTTAGGAAGTTCATCAGACATTCCTTATCTTCGATTATTAGAAATTTCAAAAATAATTGAAACGAAACCAGACTTAGTAGTCATAGAAATTACCCCGAATACATTTGCAAACATATCAAATTTGAATTATCTAGATCCAATCATTGAACTAAGAATAGGATTAGCTAGTACAATTCAAGATAAAGAAGAACAAATGTATTGGAGAGGAAATATACTAGATGAACATGAGAAATACCTTGTGGACAACTCTATAGAAAAAACCCTTTTCTGGAATAAATATAGACTGGATATTCTAGATGAGGGAATCAAAAACAGCCTTTCTTCGGAAGCCGAAAACGTAGATATGAAGAGTCCTGCTAGAAATTACAGTGTGAAAAATGATAGTGAATTGCTGCAATTAATGGATAGTTTCTATGATGAAAAAGGAGGGTTTTTCTCAGATAATATTGACCAATCACTAAACCTTTTTTCTATGGAAATCATGGTAAATTCACTAATTTTGAATGGAATAGATGTTGTTTTTCAATCACAACCCATTAATCCATTAGCTATCGGCAATGCACCTGAAAACTTCTGGGATAATTATAATTTTTCAGTAAACAAACTAGAAAAAACATACAATCTAACTCACTATAACCATTTCTATAGTGAAAATTATAATTTTGCTGATTTAACGCATTTGGATTATGAAGGGCGTCAAAATTATTCAAGTAATTTTGCAAAATTTCTTAATGAAACTGGACATCTATGAACTTCACAACGCCCGAATATTATTATCTCTTCATTCCTGTAGCATTATTTGTCTGCTTCCTAATTTTTTATAATTCTCGGAATAAACAAGTATCTTCACTTTTACTACTCAGTTATGTCTTTTTTTATTTAGCTTCGGGTTTTTACATACTTTTACTTTTTGTATCAACATTAGTGGATTTCTATTGTGGGAAATCCATTGATAAAGCAAAAAATAAGGCTCAAAAGAAAAAATTCTTATTTTTTAGCATAATAACAAATCTATCTATTTTAGGGATTTTTAAATATTTTAATTTCTTTATTGGAAATTATAATACCTTAATTCACCTATATCCTATACTTCCTGAAATTGGAACGATTAACGTGTTACTGCCAATTGGAATTTCTTTCTATACTTTTCAGACAATGTCATACACAATCGATATCTATAGAGAAAAGGTAAAACCACAAGAATCAATCATTGATTTCGCTTGCTATGCGGCTTTCTTTCCTCAACTAGTGGCAGGTCCAATCGTTAGATATTCACATTTCAATCCTCAAATTACCGAAAAATTAGTATTCAAGGAAAATAATTTGAAAATTGGTTTGACATTCATAATATATGGATTGTTCAAGAAATTTGTTATAGCTGATAATATTGCTATACAAGTAAATAACCTATTCACGGCCGAACAAGATCTAACAAATTTTTGGTTAGTTTGGTGTGGGGCTTTATTCTTTGGAATACAAATATATGCAGATTTCTCGGCTTATACTGATATTGCTATAGGTTCTGCAAAACTTTTTGGTATAGATTTACCTGAAAATTTTAAACACCCCTATTTTGCCCACAATCCTCAAGAATTCTGGAGAAAATGGCATATCTCTTTGTCAACTTGGCTAAGAGATTATCTTTACTTTCCTTTAGGAGGCAGTAAAGGAGGAATGAATGTCTTAATCAAAGCAACAATGATTACTATGATTTTAGGTGGACTATGGCATGGTGCTAGTTGGAATTTCATTATCTGGGGCCTAATGCACGGAATAGCCATTCTAACTCATAAAATTATGAGAGATAATAGATTTGTAAAAAAGTTGGAGAATAAATTTCCGGTATCTTTTAGTTTTTCAAGCTTACTTTTGACGCAACTATTTATTTTCTGGACATGGCTTATATTTAGACTTCAGGATGATAATATGCTTAGCGTGGCACTAAAAACTTCATTAGGCTACAATGCAAATTTTAATTGGGATATTTTCAATTCTAGTTTTTCAGGGCCTATGTATTTCCACTTACTTGTATTGGTTCCTTCCTTCCTTATTATGCATTATATGAGCTATAAATATAGTGGTTTGAAGAACGTGATTGCAAAACTATCTCATCCTAAATGGGCTCTTGTAACGGGGATTATGCTGTCTTTAGCAATACTATTAAAACCTGTAGATACGAGCGATTTCATCTACTTTAGATTTTAGATTTTGTTAGTAAGATAGAAAGTGTAACAAAGGCCATGCTTCATACTGAAATATGAGTCAAACTTATGCCGATATGTTGGCAAAGGTAAAAGAATTCCATGATAAACATGAATTTAGTAAAAAAGAGAATAATGGTCATGATATGGCTTACCGTATATTGCTAACTATTGAAGAATTAGGTGAATTATCTGAATGTTTTACAAAAGGAAAACCTGAATCTGAAAAAGCTGAGGAATTGGCAGACATTTTAATTTTAATTCTAGGGCATGCTATCGCAATGAATGTTGATTTGGAAACTGCTTTTGACCTGAAAATGAAAGAGATAATGAAACGACCTGCAATAAGAGGCGACCTAGGGATTCGTGTTACTAAATACAATCAAGAATGATTGGCAAATACTAAATATCATAGTCTTTAATGTGAAAATGTGTCTCTTCCAAAAGATAACAAAGACCCAATCTCCGAACCTGTAAAAGGATTAGAGGGAATTGTTGCTGCTGATACTACTCTAAGCTCAGTTAATGGTGAAAAGGGAATCTTAAGATATTGTGGATACAATATAGATGATTTAGCCTTCAACTCAACTTTTGAAGAAACTATTTGCTTACTTTATGATAATGAATTGCCAAACCAAGAACGCTTGGACGAAATGACAAGAAAAGTGGGTGAAGCAAGAGTTC
>CAJWUS010000167.1 GCA_913047525.1 uncultured Flavobacteriales bacterium
TATCTATCGAGTATTCTCCTTATGAGTCTGGTTTAGACAGATTTATACATCCAAACAAAGGAAAATTTATTGGCTTGGAAGCCCTAAATAAATGGAGAGAAAAGGGTTTTCAAAATAAGTTGGTGACACTTGAAGTAAAAAATGTGACTGATGCAGACGTTCTGGGAAATAATCCTATTTATCAAAATAACAAAGTTGTTGGTAGGGCAACGGGGGGTGATTTTGGTTTTAGACTAAATAAATCAATAGCTTTGGGCATGGTTAAACCAGAACTTGCGACAACAGGTCAAAAATTAAAAATTGATATTCTAGGTAAAATGCACGACGCTACCATTTTGGATGAAAGTCCTTATGATCCAGAAAATAAACTATTAAGAGCTTAAATGAAAATTTTAGTCGCTGTTAAAAGAGTTATTGATTACAACGTACAAATAAGAGTCAAAGAAGATGGCTCAGGTGTTCATACAGATAACGTTAAAATGTCGACCAATCCACCAGATGATAATGCTATCGAAGAAGCTGTAAAACTTAAAGAATCAGGAAAAGCTAAAGAGGTGATAGCTATTACTGTAGGAGATGAAAAAGCACAAGAAACTGTCAGAAAAGCTTTAGCAGTTGGCGCGGACAGAGGAATTCATATAAAAACAGAAAATTATATTGAACCCTTGGGCGTAGCTAAACTTTTAAAAAAAGTTGTTGAAAAAGAAAAACCCGATATTATTTTTATGGGCAAACAAGCTATAGATGATGATTGCAACCAAACAGGACAAATGCTTTCTTCATTGTTAGGTTGGCCACAAGGAACCTTTGCTTCAAAAATTGAAGTAAAAGATAAAACGATCCAAGTTACTAGGGAAGTGGATGAAGGTTTAGAAACTATAGAAATAAATATTCCTGCAGTTGTTACTTGTGATTTAAGACTTAATGAACCACGTTATGCTTCGCTTCCCAATATAATGAAAGCTAAAAAAAAACCAATTGAACAATTAATTGCTAAAGATCTAGGCGTTGACATTTCAAATAGAATTCAACAGTTAAAAGTAGAAGAACCCCCTAAAAGAAAAGGTGGAATTAAAGTTGCTAATGTAGCTGAACTTGTCAGCAAACTTAAAAATGAGGCTAAAGTAATATAATGTCTGTTTTGGTAATAGCAGAGCATGATAACTCAAAACTAAAAACATTTTCTTTGAATGCAATTAATGCTGCTTCTAAAATTGATTCAGATATACATGTATTAGTAGCAGGTAATAAATGTGAAAATGTTTGTAAAGAAGTAGCGGCAATTCCATTAGTTAAAAAGGTTTTGCAATCCGATTCAGCTAATTATGAAAATTATTTACCAGAAAATTTAACTCCACTAATTGTAAAATTAGCAGACAAATATACTCACATAGTAGCATCAGCAAATACATTTGGAAAAAACTTTATGCCAAGAGTTGCTGCCTTATTAGATACATCTCAAGTAAGCGATATAATAAAAGTTAATGATTCAAATACTTTTATTCGACCTATTTATGCTGGGAATGCATTTGCAACAGTTAAAAGTAATGATAAAAAAATATGTATTACTATAAGGCCAACATCATTTGATGCCGCTCCTACATCAGGGGGATCTGCTCCTATCGAAAAAATTGATTCTGCAGACATTTTAAATATTTCTAAATTTATTAAAAAAGAGGAAACTAAATCAGAAAGACCAGAGCTTGGAACAGCGAGAATTGTTATTTCTGGCGGAAGAGGTATGCAAAGTTCTGAGAATTTTAAATTAATAAATGCTATTGCGGATAAATTAAATGCGGCGGTGGGAGCATCAAGAGCAGCAGTTGATGCTGGTTATATCAGCAATGATCACCAAGTTGGACAAACAGGTAAAGTCGTTGTCCCTGATTTATATATTGCCGTGGGTATTTCTGGAGCCATTCAACATTTAGCAGGAATGAAAGAAAGTAAAATCATAGTGGCGATAAATAAAGATGGAGAAGCTCCCATTTTTAGTATTGCTGATTATGGTTTAGAGGCAGATTTATTTGAAGCATTGCCGCAGTTCTTGGAAGAACTGAATAAACTCAATACTATCCAAAAATAAAAAGTTTGATATAGTCGCCATATGCCTAGAGAAGCAATGGAATATGATGTGGTTATAGTTGGTGCTGGCCCAGCAGGATTATCAACTGCAATTAAACTAAAACAATTCGATCCAAATTTAAATGTTTGTATATTAGAGAAAGGATCTGAAGTTGGTGCTCATATTTTAAGTGGAAATGTTTTTGAAACCAAAGCACTTGATGAACTTTTACCAAAATGGAAAGAGCAGGGAGCTCCAATTAAAACAAAAGTTTCTAAAGAAAAATTCTTATTTTTGAGTGAAAAAAAATCTTTAGGCTGGCCAACTTGGCTTTTACCTTCTGTTCAAAAAAATCACAAAAATTACATTATTAGTCTAGCCAACCTATGTCGTTGGTTGGCAGAACAAGCAGAAAAATTAGGTGTAGAAATATTTCCAGGATTTCCAGCTAGTGAAGTTCTTTATAAAGACGATGGTTCTATCAAAGGAGTAGCTACCCTAGATATGGGCATAGATAAAGAAGGCAATAAAAAGGAGGGTTATCAAGAAGGTATGGAGCTCCATGCAAAAGTTACAGTATTTGCTGAAGGTTGCAGAGGTCATTTAGGTAAACAAATTATCAAAAAATATAATCTTGATTCAGGAAAAAATCCTCAGCAATACGGTATTGGTTTTAAAGAAATTTGGGAAGTAAGTGATCAACAACATCAAGAAGGTTTGGTTATGCATACAGCTGGCTGGCCATTAGATAGCAAAACTTATGGCGGAAGCTTTGTTTATCATGCTGAAAAAAAACAAATTTATATTGGCTATGTTATTGGTCTTGATTATCAAAATCCTCATTTGTCGCCTTTTGACGAGTTTCAAAGATTTAAAACACA
>CAJWUS010000168.1 GCA_913047525.1 uncultured Flavobacteriales bacterium
TGCTAAAATAATTATGAGTGGTTGACGAAAAGATTTGAAAAGAGGTGTAATAATAAGAAATGCAAAAAGCACTGCTAAAAACAGCCCTAGTCCTAAATTAGCAAATGAACTTTTCATAACCGCTACTTCTCCTTCAAAGTTCACTTCATAGCCTTTAGGTAAATTTTTTCTGAATTCTTTAATTCGCAAAGCAATTTCATCCGAAACGCTTCCAATATCTACTCCCTCCACATTAGCATAGACATTAAATTCTCTTGTTAAATTATGATGATTGATTTCTACCGGCTGAGTAGTTTCTCTTATTCTAGAAAACAATTTATACGGAACAGGATTCCCAAATTTGGAAGTTGCAATTACATTTTCTAATGTATGTTCTTTATTGATTTCACTTTCAGGATAAGTAACCCCAACATAGTAATGGTTTCCATTGTTTTCATCTATCCAAAAGGCCTTATTGAAAGTTGTAGATGAGTTCAATGCCGATACCAAATTTTGGATAGCATCAACAGGTTCCACCCCTAATTCTGCTGCCTTTACCCTATCAATATTCATTTCTTTAGTAGGCTGATCAATCCTCTGCAAAATGCGCACATCCCTTGTTGTTGGAATTGCATTTATGGTATCTCTTAATCGTTCAGCTAATGCTCGCAACACTTCTAATTTATTTCCTTTTACTTGCACATCAATTGGAGATGTTTTTCCTTCATTTAGTGCTGCAGTAATTAATCCTCCTGTATTAAAACTTACTTCAACTCCAGGAAATTCTCTATGGAATTTTTCTCTTAGAATAGGCACATAACTATCCGTAGATTGCGTGTGATTTTCAGTCAATTGAACTTTGATGAAAGCATCTTGTGTGCCGGAATTAGGCGTATAGGCTGCTGGCAAATCATAAAATACGCCAATGTTAGAAACCGTTTGTGTCAAATCATTTCCCATTACTTCTTTTAGGATTTTTTCCATTTTAGCAATCGTTTTTTCAGTTGTTCTAAGAGGTGTTCCGGATTCTTTTCGGATTAGAATTTCCATTTGCCCAACATCTGTTTTTGGAAATAATTCATAACCCAGATTAACAAATCCAACTATAGAAAGAACAAACAACGCAAGTGTAAAGCCCAAATAAGAGTTCTTTTTTTGTAATACATTTTCTAAAGTATTTTGATAAGTATTTTTCCATTTTTCAACTGTCTTTCTAAATCCTGTTCTTTCTTTTTCTTCCCCGCTTGGTAAATGATTCTTAAATAAATTCGCAGCGGTTATTGGAATTAAAGTTAAGGAGAAGATATAAGATCCGAGCATTGCCCCTGCTACCGTAATAGCTAATGGAGAGAATAAATCTTTAGCAATTCCTGTTAAAAATAAGGTTGGAATAAAAACCACAATGATAACCAAAGTAGAGGCTAATACTGGAGTGGCAACTTCTAATGCGGCATCTAAAGCAGCTTTTGTAGCGCTTTTCCCCATTTGTAAATGCCTATCAATATTTTCTAAAACGACAATCGAATTATCTACCAAGAGACCTAAAACCAAAGCAATCCCTCCAAGGGTTATGCTATTAACAGCTTGCCCTGTAATAGACAAAACTATAAAAGCTGTCATAATAGATAAAGGTAAAGAGAGGGAAACAATAAATGCTGAACGATAGTTCCCTAGAAACAAGAATAATATCAAAATTACTAAAATCAAACCACTAATTCCTGAAAAAACCAAAGACGAAATAGCACTTTTTACATATGAAGATTGATCAAATATTACATTTAAATTTACATCCTCTGGCATTCTGTCTTTTAGTTGTGGTAATGCTTTTTTCACCGCATCAACAGATGCAATGGTATTTGCTCCCTGTCTTTTGAAAACAGGTAAATATACCTGTTCTTTGCCATCAATACGCACAATATTAGTTTGAATAGCACTAGCATCAGATGCTACACCAATATCTTTTACATAGATAGGGATTCCGTTTCGGTGGGTAATAACAATATCATTAAATTCTTCCACATGCTTTATAGTCCCTTGCGCATCAATGGCGTAAGTTAAATTCCCAATTTCAGCAATTCCGGAAGGAATCATAGTGGTATTTTTCAGAATCGCCTCAGAAATTTCGGTTTGCGAAATCCCCAAAGCTTCAATTTTTGCAGGATTTACATAAATATAAATTCTTCTTTTTGATCCTCCATAAGCGGCAGGACAAATTACGCCTTTCACTCCACTAAGCATTTGTCTGAGGGAATAATAAGCTAATCCGTAAAGTTCTTTACCATTTCTAATATCAGAACTAACTGTCAGTAACATCAAAGGCTTGGATGCGGTAGGATCAAAAGGTTGTACCATGGGAGGAAGAGTGCCTGGCGGTTGATAATACATATCTGACATAGCGTAAGAGGAGGTGTTAGCCATAGCCTCAGCAGCCGTCACATCTTCTTGATAATAATTAGTCACCAAACTTACGCCCATTAAACTTTTAGACTCTTGTTTTAAAATTCCATTTGATTGTCCAGTCCATCTTTCCATACGACTAGTGATGTCTTTTTCCACCACCTCAGCTGGCATTCCTGGGTAAAGCGTAAGAATTTGCATAGCTGATTTTTTGAATTGAGGTAAAATATCTACCGGCATTCTAGGCACTAACACAATGGACATAACAGACACTAATAGCGCTAACACGATAATTAAGTAAGGATTTTTAAAAGAGAGTTTTATCATTCTTAGCGAATTGTTAAATTGATAGCTTGACTCATTTTTACCATAAGATGTATTAATAGGTTTTTTGCAAGAATAAGGCTTTATTGAATATGCTATATAGCATATTCAATAAAAGATTAATAGGTTATATTTAATTGATGAAAATTACCCCACTACTTACCCACTCACTTTCATTAAGGGCTCTATCAAAAAGTTTCAGTTCAAATTTGATAGTATCTGAAT
>CAJWUS010000169.1 GCA_913047525.1 uncultured Flavobacteriales bacterium
TTAGAAATAATAACCCCAGAGAAAAAAGCATTTGAAGGAGAGGTTACTTCTGTAAAATTCCCTGGAACTTCTGGAGGATTTGAGATTTTAAATAATCACGCACCCATTATTTCCACACTTACAAAAGGAGATATCAGAATAATAACTACTGATAATAAAACGGAAACGCTAGCAATAAATGGTGGGGTAATTGAAATGCAGGACAATAAGATTATTGTTTTAGCTGACTAAAGATCATTAAATAAAAAATTAAAAGAGGACTTTAATCGGTCCTCTTTTTTTATTTTTGAGAAATGAAGAATTACTTTTTTATATTCATTACTATTTTATTTTCTTGCACCAAAGAGTTTCAGTTGAAAGAAGGAGATCTGTTGTTTCAAGATTTGGATTCTTCTCCTGTTTGTGATGCGATTGAACTTGTAACTCCTGGATATAAAGGCGCAAACTTTTCACATATTGGAATTGTTGTTGCATCTGGAGATGCATTTTGTAAAAATGTAGATGAGCAATATCAATGGAAGTATTATTTTCATATAGATAATGATTTAAGAATCTTAGAGGCTCTCCCAGATAAGGTGAGAACAACAAATATTGACAGCTTCTTAAACCGTTCTTTTGATGATAATAACAATCCAAAAGTAATTGTTGGAAGGCTAAGAAAGGATTTCACTTATGCAATTGCAAATGCCATATCATTTCTAAAATCCCAATTAAACAAAGAATATGACAATGTATTTTTAATGAATAATGATAAATACTATTGCTCAGAACTTATTTATGAGGCATTTTTAAATGATAGTATCTTTAATCTTCATCCTATGACTTTTCTGCATCCTGAAACTAAAGATACCTTAGCAACTTGGAAAGAGTATTACTCAGAACTAAAAGCTAAGATTCCTCAAAACAAACTAGGTATAAATCCTGGAATCATGTCACTTTCTGAGAACATAGAAATCGTACATATTTACGGAATTCCTGATGGAATGAAAAGATAATTATTCTTTATTCTTTGAATCTATAATAATTGTTACTGGACCATCATTTGTTAAGCTAACTTTCATGTCAGCACCAAATTCTCCAGATTGAACTTTCTTTTCAATTGCTATAGATAAGTCCTCTTTGAATTGTTCGTACAAGGGAATCGCTTGTTCTGGTTTGGCAGATTTAATATATGACGGTCTGTTTCCCTTCTTAGTTTTTGCATGCAAAGTAAACTGACTAACAACAATAGCTTCACCATCAATTTCTGTCACGGATTTATTCATTTTTCCTTGCTCATCCGAGAAGATTCTCAATGATGAAATTTTATTTACAAGCCATTTTTCATCTTCATTAGTATCTTCAATCTCTATTCCTAAAAAAACTAAAAGGCCATGATTTATTGAAGCTACTTTCCTTTCATCAATAATAACTGAGGCCTGACTTACTCTTTGAATAACTGCTCTCATTTAATAGTCGTTTGTTCTAAAATTTTCTTCTTCCTCCTCTAACATGCTTAAATAACTTGTGTATCTGCTTTGTGCAATACTTTCATTTTCTAAGGATTTTTTTACAGCACAATCCGGTTCGTTCAAATGAATGCAATTATGAAAAGTACAATCATTCTTTATAGCTATAAACTCACGAAAATAATCTCCTAATTCTTTCTTTTTCATTTCCACCATACCAAAACCTTTAATTCCTGGTGTATCAATTATGGATCCTCCAAAATCTAAGGTATACAACTCTGAAAAAGTAGTTGCATGTTGCCCCTGTTTGTGTGTTTTTGATATTTCTTTTGTTACTAAATTAAGTCCTGGTTGCAATTTGTTAATAAGGGTTGACTTACCCACACCTGAGTGACCTGCAATTACATTTACTTTATTTTTCATAGCCTTTTGCAAATCATCCAACTTATCATGTAGTACAGATAAAGACATGCAATTGTAACCAATCTTTTCATAAATCTGCCTCAACTTTTTTTGTGTATTCATCATTTCATCATCATAAATATCCAACTTGTTAAAAATGATTAGCACCTCTATCCTAAAGGATTGAGCAGCTGCTAAAAAACGATCAATAAAACCAGTAGTTGTTATGGGTTGTTGAATAGTAACCATTAAGATAGCCTGATCTACATTAGAGGCAACAATATGTGTTTGTTTGGAAAGGTTTACCGATTTTCTGATAATGTAGTTCTTTCTATCAAAAAGTTCTACAATCATAGAACTTTCGTCTGTCTGTTCTACCCTAACCTTATCTCCCACCACTACAGGATTAGTGCTTTTAATCCCTTTTGTTCGGAACTTACCTTTCAGCCTACATTCTAGCACATCTCCATTTTCTGATTTTACTTCATACAGATCTCCAGTAGTTTTTATGACAGTTCCTTTCATTATGGCAAATATACAATAAGAATTTGCTTATATTTGTTTGATACTAAAACCATTCTCATCCATGAAAAAATTAATAAATCTTTTATTCATTTTGCCATTTTTGGTAAGTGCCCAACAAAATACAGTTTGTTTTACAATTGATCCTAATCCGAATTCTAGCAATCCTGCATTAGCTCCTTTTACAAAATACATTGATGTTTTAGGATGCTTTAGCATTTATGCTGAAAGTGGTATTTCAAATGACAAAGTGAAACATGCAGCAGCAGTTGCTGCCGAACTTTTAGATAATAATGAAGATGGAATAGTTGATGACCCATTAATTGAATCTCAACTTATGAGTGAGAATGCCTTAATACCAATATTTATGCAAGATGGAAATGCTGCAATGAGTACTTTTGATAATTATTATAATGGAAATGGAGTAAGTGCAATACTATTCAATAATGAAATAGACCCTACAAAAACCGGACATTGGGGAGATGATGCTACAGTGGAGGAAATTTTACACACCATAAATCATGT
>CAJWUS010000170.1 GCA_913047525.1 uncultured Flavobacteriales bacterium
AATAGGGGATTTCGTAATTAAACAAATAATGCTCTTTAAAACCTCTTCTATATTTTATTTTTAGCAATTCATTCCTACCCCTAAAATTTTCCAAAACTAAAAACACACCATAATTTACTCTTGAGAAATCGGAATAATTATTGGCTTTAAACTCATCCCACCACACATTAAAGTTTCGTTCTGAAAGCTCAAAAATTGGATAAGGCCATATATACCACCTCTCCACTACATTAACGACAATATTTGCTTTGTCATCTTTAATTTCAGATTGAATTTCAGCAAAGTTGAAAAGGGTAAGATTGCTTAGGTTCTCTTCACTTTCTTTCATTTTTTTCTCTAGCGATTCTCTTGATAAAGAGGTTTCGGTTTCAAATGTAAGTTCTCTTAAGATTACAGCATCTTTAGTAACTTTATTTCCATTTATTTCAATAGAGGAGATTTTAATTTCTTTTTGAGAAAAACTAAGAAAGGAAAGGATAAGAAAAAGAAAAAGAAATACTATTTTCCTCATTTTTATGGATTCAAATAACGCATTAAGGACTCATATCTTTGCATAAAATCCTCTTGCGAACTGCTTTCATGATAAGATGCCATTATCTTATATTCAAAGCGTTCAAAATCTTTTAAAATTGAACTGATATCGGTTACATTTACCTTAATGGTAAGTTCCATTTTTGTAGAATCAGGAGTAGAAGTAATATTTGAACTTAATATTTTTGCATCATTAGATTCAATAACTCTAGCAATTTCACTCATGGAATAATTGTTTTGGTTCATTTCTAACACAAAAATACCACCAATATTTTGTACAGCAGAACTTTTTGCAATAGTGTACAAAAGTTTACGATTACTAATAGCTCCCATATATTTTTTCTCTTCTGACAAAACCGTAACAACACTTAAACTGTTTTCTTCTAAAACCTCAATAATATCAAAGAGATGCTGATTTCCAACTACATAAGGAGCAGCTAAATTGCTAAGATGTTGCTCTATGAGTTCATCTGTTGAGTCCCATTCCAAGATTTCATTTTCTGATATACTCCCTAAATAAAACTGATTTCGCACCACCGGCAAATGACTTACTCTTAAATCATCCATAAGTTTTAAAGCTCTTTCTCCATCATCATCAGGATGAAGCGAAATAATGGAAGAAGAAATAAGTTCGCTTGCTTGCATGGGGCAAACATACTATTTTTTACTTTTGTAGCCCATGCTAAATTTAAGCGTAAATATCAATAAGATAGCTACTATCCGAAATGCAAGAGGAGGAAGTTCTCCAAGTGTGGTTGAAGCAGCTATTAATTGTCAGAAATTTGGAGCAGATGGGATTACTATTCATCCAAGGCAAGATGAAAGGCATATTACTAGGAAAGATGTTTATGATATAAAACCAATTATAACTACTGAGTTTAATATAGAGGGTTATCCATCAGAAGATTTTATAGAAATGGTATTGGAAGTAAAACCAGAACAAGTTACTTTGGTACCTGATGGGCCAGATGTAATTACTTCCTGTGCTGGTTGGGATACAATTAAATTTAAGGATTATCTGAAAGAAATAATTAGTGTTTTAAAGGAAAACGGAATCAGAACTTCTGTTTTTGTAGATCCTAGAATAGATATGATTGAGGGGGCAAAAAATTGTGGAACAGATAGGATAGAGCTTTACACAGAAGATTATGCTACAAATTATACTGAGGATAAAGAAAAAGCAATTGCACCATATGTAGAGGCTGCTAAAAAGGCAATAGAATTAGGGTTTGAGATAAATGCAGGACATGATTTGAGTTTAGAGAATTTGGAGTATTTTGCTAACGAAATTCCAGATTTAGCAGAAGTTTCTATTGGTCATGCGCTTATAAGTGATGCTCTTTATTTAGGATTGGAAAACACCATACAAATGTATAAACGACTTTTATAAGTGAAACTTTTTTCGGAAATACATGGTGAAAAAGGGCAGGATTTAATTGTAATTCATGGACTGTTTGGAATGGGATATAATTGGAATACGCTTGGCAAACAGTTTTCAAAATACTGCAAGGTTCATTTGATAGATTTAAGAAATCATGGAAGATCGCCTCACTCAACTGATTTTAATTATGATGTGATGTGTGAGGATGTTTTGGAATATATGAAGGATCATAATATTCAAAAACCAATACTATTAGGACATTCTTTGGGCGGTAAAGTAGCTATGAAATTTGCTTTTACATATCCTGAAAAAACAGAAAAACTAATAGTGGCAGATATTGTTCCTAGAAAATACAACACTGACTTTCATCAGAACTTACTTTCTACTTTATATAAATTGCCTTTGGAAGATTTTGAAAAAAGAGATGAGGTGGATAAAGCTTTTTCTTTATGTGTAGAGAATCAAGGAGTCAGAAGGTTTTTGTTAAAGAACCTTTACAGAAATAAAGAGAAGAAGTTTTCTTGGAGATTTAATATAGATGTTTTATTAAAGGAACTAAGTACTATACAAGAATCATACATTATAGATGGAGTTTGTGATATACCTACACATTTTATAAAAGGAGGGAAATCTGACCATATCAATTCTAATGATGAGCTTCTTATTAAGAAACATTTTTCAGATTTTAGTATAGCCACTATTGATGGTGCAGGACACTGGTTGCATGCAGAAGAGCCAGAGAAATTCTATAATGAGGTTATGGGGTTCTGTTTAATGTAAATAAAGTAAGAAATTTAACTAAGTCGGTTACTGTAGAGTAACTATTGTGTGACATGAGATTATAGGGTTTCTTTACAATCGACTTCATTACCATTTTACAAAATGCTTAGTTTCAATTAAGTAACTGTCTTTGTAGTATTTTTCACACCTTTTCTGTCCGTTTTCGAAATAGTAA
>CAJWUS010000171.1 GCA_913047525.1 uncultured Flavobacteriales bacterium
TACAATTTACACCATGTGTACTTCTTACTACTTTATCGTATTGCCATCTGTTTCTGTAGAAATCTTCCCATTTACGGGTTTCTGGCGAAATTAAATCTTGTATCCAACTCATCTTTTTATTATTTTTAGATTGATTTTGTTTGTCTGTTATATATATTATCTTTTACTCCTCCTTTTTTTCGATTAAACCATAAAAGAAAAATCAGAATAAGTATTGTTATAAAACCTGCCATTCCAAAATACATGAACATGGTTTCTTTCTCTCCATGATGTTGGTAAATTTCATTCTCATCTGTATTTTTTAAGAACGCTTGTAACTGCGTTACCTCTTTATCAGTTAAAGGATTATCTCCATAAGCTGATTTCATAGCAGGATATGGAAGAGCAGTAAGCATTCCTTTAATACCTGCCATCCCTCCAGATCGAGAATAAACTTTAGTAAGATCGGCAGCCAAGAGTCCTCCCTGCATCATTTGTTCGTAATCCACATTGTGGCAAGAAATACAAGATGGACCACCATTTGTAAAACGAGTAGATCCATCAAATAAATGTTCTCCAGAAGTCACATCATCTAAAGTAAGTACTACTTCTGGTTCTATTACTATTTCCTCTTTTTCCTCTACATTTGTTTGGTTTGCTATTGGTGATTTTGAAACTATATATTTAAGTATCGCTTTAATCTCATTAGCAGAAAGATTTTGAGGTGGCATCAGTATTACATCAAAGGCAGCAGGGTTTTGTATATAACTGATAATTTCTGCCTCAGGGCGTCTGTCCAACACACCTGCTAAATCGGGGCCAACTAACTTCCCACCACCAATTGTGTGGCAAGCTGTACAAGTAGTAAATAATGCTTCTCCATCTTGTGCATTAACATTTGCTATTGCAACTGTACCCACAAAGGCTAACATTATTAGTTTTTTGATTTTCATTATTTATGATATTTTCATTATTTATGATATTTATATTAATTAGCTTAAATCTGCGGCAAATTTATATGCAGACACATCTCTAAAATATGACATATGTCAAACTATTCATTTTTTTCTTAATTTATATCAATTCTATACTAGCACCTCCATGATGGTTGTCATGTTTTACTTGAATCTCAAACCATATTTTTGCAAAAATCCTTAACTATGAAAACAGAAGCTAAACTAATAACAGAAGGATGTAAATTCTGGTTTAATGATCATGAGCATATCCGCTCACCATTCCCAAAAAACATACAAAAAGAATTAAAAGAAAAAGCCAGTGACTTATTTATGGACTATGCTAATGACTTGACTGAAAAGGATAAAGAAGAAGTTACTGAAGAAGAATTGTTAAGTATATTCGAAATGTTTCTTTTTAGTAGCTCAGTGGAATTAATAGGAGCAGAAAATAAAGATGAAATCCTGTCCGTTCACTACCCTTTTTTACCAAGAACTGGCGATAAAGTAAATGATAAAGATAATGGTGAGAGTACAATTACTTCGAGGGAAGTTTATGAAAAAGAAATCAATGAACAAAAAGAGAAGAAATTGTACATGAAAGTAAACCTAGAGTCCTTAAAAGGTAGAAAATGGGAAACAGAATTTGAAGTTCCTGCCTAGTAAATTACCTTTCTAATTTCCACTGAATAAGCCCTCCTAATAAGCTATAAACTTTGTTGTATCCTTTTCGTTTTAGGATAGACACAACTGTTTTACTTTTATTACCCGATTCACAGTAAAACACAGTAGGAGTAGATTTATCTATTTTCTCTAAAGAAGATAACATATCTCCCATAGGAATAAAATAAGTATCATTTAGTTTATAATCATCTCTTTCATATTCCTCTCGAATATCTATTAAGTTAAATTTAATCCCATTAGTTAACCATTCTTTTAACTGAGAAGGTAATATCTCATCTTGTAAAGGAAGGTCACACTTTAAATTATAATCAGAAAGCTCCTTAACTAATATTTCAGATTTTGGGAAACAGATAACTCCTTGCCTATTGGACAACAAATCATAAGTAAGTATTTTACCACTTAACACCTCTCCTATTCCTAAAATTATTTTAATTACTTCAGTTGCTTGCAAAGTTCCAATTAAAGAAGGTAGCACCCCTAACACTCCAGCCTGAGAACAATTTGGAACTTCATCTTGCTTAGGAATATCAGGATATAAGCACCTATATGTAGGGCCATCATTATAATTAAAAACTGAAAGTTGACCATTAAATTTATGGAGTGCACCATAAACAAAAGGTTTACCTAAAAGTACGCATGCATCATTAATTAAATATCTTGAAGGGAAATTATCTGTACAATCCACAATTACATCATAATCCTTAATTATTTCTAAAGCATTTTCTTTTGTTAAGTAAAAAGCTAGGTTATTTAACTCAACTAAAGGATTTGATTTTTTAAGTCGTTTTATTGCAGTAGTTGTTTTTAATCTACCAATATCATCAGTAGTAAACAGTACTTGTCTTTGTAAGTTATTCAAACTAACTACATCCACATCCATTACGCCAATAGCACCCACACCAGAAGAAGTAAGGTATTGCAATACAGGACAACCTAAACCCCCAACACCAACCACTAATACTTTGGCACTTTTTAATTTTTCTTGTCCTTCTAACCCTATTGCTGATAGTTTTATATGCCTATCATAGCGTAAAAGCTCATCCTTTGAAATCATATAACAAGAATACAACTTCTGAAATCATATAACAAGAATACAACTATAGAAATTAGCGAATCCTAACATATATCATGTTTTAGATAATTATTTAAATCTTTTCCTGTACTTTTGTAAAAGTATGACGACAAAGATTGAAATTACGAATTGTCAAGACTGTAAGTCTTATAACTCATCGGTTTTTTGTAATCTAGA
>CAJWUS010000172.1 GCA_913047525.1 uncultured Flavobacteriales bacterium
CAAAAGATAGTATGAGCAACTCTTTTTCTATGGCAAAAAGTTGGATTTCTACATTGGTCGGTATTGCAATTCAGGAAGGAAAAATTGAAAGTGTAGACCAGAAAGTGTGTGATTTTATTCCAGAATTTTCTGTAGGAGAAAATGCGAAAATCACTATTAAACATCTTCTTACAATGAGTTCTGGCTTAAATTGGGATGAGAATTATCATAACCCAATAGGACAAACTGCTGAAGCTTATTACGGAAATAATCTAGGAGAATTGGTCTTGGGGTTAGAGGCAATTGATCCTCCAGGTCAGGTGTTTAAATATCATTCTTCTTGTACGCAACTTCTGGCTTTTGTTGTGGAAGAAGCAACAGGCAAAACTATTAGCGAGTATGCTTCCGAAAAACTTTGGAAACCAATGGGAGCAAAACATCCTGCGCTTTGGAATGTAGATAAAAAAAATGGAGATGAAAAAGCTTTTTGCTGTATTAATTCCAATGCAAGAGATTTTGCCAGATTAGGAAAATTATACATGCATAATGGCAATTGGAATGGATTGCAAATTATTGATAGCTCTTATACGAAAGAAGCTACTTCATCCGCAACCCTGCTAGATGAAGAAGGGGAGAGAAATGTAAATTATGGATATCAGTTTTGGATTGCAAAAAGAAAAGGATTGGATATTTATTATGCTAGAGGTTTGTGGGGGCAATATGTAATTTGCATACCAGAAAAAGATATGATTGTTGTACGACTTGGCAGAAATTATGGTAAATATTTAGAAGATGGTCATCATGATGATTTTTATGCATTTATTGATGCTGCACTTGAAATGTATCCTTAGATGTTAGAACAAATCAAAACAAAAAATATTTTATTTCTGGATATTGAAACTGTCCCGATAAAGGAGACTTTTGAAGAATTAAACCCAACACTTCAAAAGCTTTGGGGAGAAAAAACCACTTGGCAAAGAAAAGACGAGTGTGCTCCTTCTGAATTTTATAAAATGAAAGCGGGAGTGATGGCAGAATTTGCTAAAATTATATGCATTTCTGTTGGTTATTTGTTTTTTGAGAAAAAAGTAAGCCATTTCAGAATAAAATCTTTTTATGGAACTGAAGAAAGACAAATCATTTCTGATTTCAATACTTTGCTTAATTCCGAATTTAATAAAAAACAACATCAATTATGTGCGCATAACGGAAAGGAATTTGATTTCCCGTTTATTGCAAGAAGAACTCTTATCAATGGACTGAATCTACCAAAACTATTGGATATTGCAGGGAAGAAGCCTTGGGAGGTAAATCATCTGGATACAATGGAATTATGGAGATTTGGAGATTACAAACACTATACTTCTTTAAAATTATTGGCTGAACTTTTTGATGTGCCAACACCAAAAGATGACATTGATGGAAGTAAAGTTGCTGGCGTTTATTATAAAGAAAAAGACTTGGAAAGGATTAAAATATATTGCCAAAAAGACACCCTAACGGTCGCACAATTATTGTTGCGCTACAAAGGAGAAAAATTAATAAAAGCTGAAAACATAGAGTTTGTATAAAAAGCTTTATTTTTAACGGCACAAAAACAGAACAAAAGATGGGAAATACATTGTTGGAATTTAAAAATCTAGTAACCGAGTTTCATACGGAAGGTACTACCGTAAAGGCTGTAAATGGCGTTAGCTTTACATTAAACAAAGGGGAAACTATTGGTATAGTTGGCGAATCTGGTTCAGGAAAGTCGGTTACCGCTCTTTCATCCATGCGCCTAATACCTAACCCTCCCGGAATTATTAGTGGTGGAGAAATTATTTTTCATAAAAGTGATGGGAATGCTACTGATTTGCTGAAAATATCGGAAGAAGAAATGCGTAAGTTCAGGGGGAATGATATTGCAATGATTTTCCAAGAGCCTATGACTTCTTTAAATCCTGTTTTTACTTGTGGAGATCAGGTGATGGAGGCAATTATGTTACATCAGAAATTAGATAAGGCAGCTGCAAAAGCGCTTACCATAAAGCTTTTTGAAGAAGTACAATTACCAACTCCTGAAAGAATATTTAGTACCTACCCTCACCAAATTTCTGGAGGACAAAAACAAAGAGTGATGATTGCAATGGCAATGAGTTGCCAGCCATCTGTACTTATTGCGGACGAACCTACTACTGCACTAGATGTAACGGTTCAAAAAACCATTTTAGAATTGATGCAAAAACTGCAAAGAGAAAGAGATATGGGAATCCTGTTTATTACACACGATTTAGGTGTAATTGCAGAATTAGCTGATAAAGTTGTGGTAATGTATAAAGGTAAAATTGTAGAGCAAGGAAATGTTTGGGATATTTTTACTAAGCCTCAACATCCCTACACCAAAGGATTGTTGGCTTGTAGGCCTCCACTTGATAAACGCTATACTTTCTTGCCAACGGTTTCGGACTTTATGCAAGAGGATGAAAGTGGGGAGGTTATAGACAACAAGGTTTCTGTAGAAGAGTTTACTAAAAATTTGGCAATACCAGATAGTGATAGAAAAAACAAACAAGAAAAATTATTAGCACAAAAGCCTGTTTTGAAAATCAAAGATTTGAAAACATATTTCCCAATAAAAAACGGTTTTTTTGGTGGAGTTACCGGGCATGTAAAAGCAGTTGATGAGGTTAATTTTGATGTCTATCCGGGAGAAACATTAGGTCTTGTGGGAGAAAGCGGTTGTGGAAAAACAACTATTGGAAGAACTATCCTTAGATTAGAAGAGCCTACTGAGGGAGAGATGATTTACAAAGGAAATGATATTGCAAAAATGACTGCAGATGAGTTGAGAGCTTTCCGTAAAGAAGTACAAATTATTTTCCA
>CAJWUS010000173.1 GCA_913047525.1 uncultured Flavobacteriales bacterium
CTTGACTTTCAGAATCGTTTAAAGGGATTCCGTTTACCGTTACATTAATTCTTGTTGCGTCCGATCCTCTTACTCTAAATCCAGTATAGCCAACCCCAGCCCCAGCATCAGAAGTAGTAACTACTGATGGAGTGAGTGAAATTATATAAGGCAAATCTTGCCCAAGATTTCCCTTTTCTATCTCTTGCTGATTAATATTAGTAAACGCAACTGGTGTTTTGTCTCCAGCTCTCAAGGCATTTACATTTACTTCATTCAGCACTTTTTTGATTTGTACTGAATCGGTTAGCTGTTGCGCAAAGCCAATAAATGGTATTGTAAGCAAAACAGACATGCAGTTTCTTTTGTTAAACATTTTTTATTTTTTTAGTTAACATTAACAAGTAGAATGGGGTTACTGCTTGCTTTTATTTAATGTTGACTCATTTTCCTTCCACTATTACTATGGCAGGTTCAATGGGTGTAATCTCAGCCAATTGGCACCCCTTTAAGATGGCGCGAAAATACAATTAGATTTGAGATTTAAGAGATTAGACTTGCAATTTTTGAAATCGAATTTTTAAATCTATTTTTACCCTCAATAATAAGATAATCATGCCCTAATTCTTCAATTTCTCTTTTATAGATTTTAAAAAGTTCATCTCTATTTAGTGGGCTTTCTCTTAAGGGATCTGCTTCCCAAGGAATGTCTGGTCTGCATAAAAGGTAATATCTATTTTCAGATTTTTGTTTTTCAATTTGCTCAAGTATCCACTTATCGCTTTTTCCATATTTGTATTCACTCCATATTTTAATGGTGATTAAATCAGTGTCCAATAGTTGTGAGTTGGTTTCAGATTGTAATTGTCCTTTTGCTATTTCTATTAAATCTTCTTCTTTGTATTCTCTTCCTAAATTATTTAGGTATTCTCTTGCGTATTCTTCAGTAGAAGGAATTTTGAAATGTTCGGACAATGCTTTGCACAAAGTAGTTTTTCCGCTACTTTCAGGGCCTGTAACAATGATTTTAAGCATCAGAAGTTTTGTTATTCAGCCAAGTAAAATAACCTGCAATAGCAATAATAGTATATGCAATAAAAAGCAGAGATGTAAGATGTAAATCTCTACTAAAATACAGATAAACAGAAACGGTATCAATCACAATCCAATAAAGCCAGTTTTCCAGTATCTTTTTTGTAACCATATAAGTTGAGATTATCGAGAATACAGTAGTAAATGAATCAACAATTGGTATTTTCGAATCTGTATAAGTTACAAAATAGAAGCCCATTAAAAAAGCAAAAATGGAACCTGCTAGAATTAATAATAGATGTTTGCTAGTAGTCCATTGTTTAATTTGAAGATTTCCATTATTTTTATTCCAATTGTAGTAGCCGTAAATAGCCATCATCAAATAGAAAATTTGTAGGCCTGTTTCAGGATAAAGTTGTGCAGTAAAGCAAATATAAATGTACAGAATCACACTAATTCCAGCAGCAGCCCAACACCAAATATTTTGTTTCGCAGCAAGTATAACATAAATCACTGAAAATATTACAGCAATAGATTCAACAACACTCCAGTTAAAAGTAGTTTGGTTAAGAAATTGAATTATTTCATTCATAAGATGAATCAAAAATACGAATTTGTATAAGTTTGCAAAGGGTTAGGTTAAATAAAAGTAATGATGAAAAAGACACTGTTAATTATTCTAGTATTAAGTTTTGTGGTAAGTATTTCTAATGCACAAGAAAAAGCGCATCAGATTTATAGTAAAGATGGAAATAAGATCTCATATAAAACAATGTTATTTAAAATGAAAAATGCTGATGTAGTATTGTTTGGCGAAAATCATAATGATCCAATTTCACATTGGCTACAATTAGAACTTACCAAAAGTCTTTTTGAAAAACATGGAGAAAATCTAATGCTAGGTGCGGAGATGTTAGAGTCAGATGATCAGTTTCAGTTAGATGAGTATTTACTAGGGTTTATTCGTGAGAAAGATTTTGAAAAAGAATCTAAAATATGGCCCAATTATAAAACAGATTATAGACCACTTGTAAGTTTCGCAAAAGACAATAATCTTCATTTTGTAGCTACTAATATTCCAAGAAGATTTGCAAATATGGTTTATCGTTTTGGTTTAGATACATTAAATTATTTGCCAGAAGCTTCAAAACAGTTTATTGCCCCACTTCCATTTGATTACGATACTTCTTTGTATTGTTATAAAGAAATTTCAGTTATGGCTGGCGGTCATGGAGTAGAAAACTTACCAAAATCTCAAGCAATAAAAGATGCTACTATGGCTCATTTTATTCATGCAAATATGAAAGAGGATACAAAGTTTTTACATTATCATGGCTCATATCATTCAAAATATCATGAGTCGATAATGTGGTATTTATTGCAACTGAATCCGGATTTAGATATTAAAACTATTGAAGTAGTTGAGCAAGCTGATGTAACGGAATTTGATAAGGAACTAATTGGCAATGCTGATTTCTTTATTGTAGTAGATGAAGATATGTGTAAGACACATTAACAATTATGCATTGCATTTGAAATTTCTGCAATCAGACTTTCATCTTTCTCAATAGCATTTCCAACTACAATAATATCTGCGCCAGCTTTGCAGTTTGCAATTGCTTTTTCTCCACTGCTAATTCCTCCACCAATAATTAAAGGAATATCAATAGATTTGCTAACTTCTGCAATCATTTTCTCAGAGATTGGATTCTTAGCACCACTTCCTCCATCCATAAAGATGAGTTTTAGTCCTAACATTTCACCGGCCATTG
>CAJWUS010000174.1 GCA_913047525.1 uncultured Flavobacteriales bacterium
TTTAATTAGATATGTTTAAATATTCAGATAGTAAAAGAGTAAAACCATCAGGAGATATTGAATTAACTGATCGGTTAGTTGGCGTGCAAAGAGTAACGAAAGTTACAAAGGGTGGTCGTGCATTTGGTTTTTCAGCAATTGTAGTTGTCGGAAATGGAGATGGAGTAGTTGGGATTGGGCTTGGTAAATCGAAAGATGTTTCCACAGCTATTGCAAAAGCCATTGATGCTGCCAAGAAAAACATGGTAAGAGTTCCAGTATATAAAGGAACAATTCCACACGAACAAACCACTAAGTTTGGAGGTGCTCATGTATTTATCAAACCTGCTTCTCATGGTACTGGTGTAAAAGCCGGAGGTGCAATGCGTGCCGTATTGGAAAGCGCTGGTGTAACGGATGTATTGGCAAAATCAAAAGGATCTTCTAATCCTCATAACTTAGTAAAAGCAACACTTAAAGCACTTTTGGAATTAAGAGATGTTCGAGATGTAGCAAATCAAAGAGGGATTAGTATGGAAAAAGTATTTAACGGATAATTTTTAACAAGAATGGCAACTATTAGAATAAAACAGATTAGAAGTAGAATTGGTCGTCCGAAAGATCAAAAGAGAACTTTGGATGCACTCGGATTAAGAAAGATGAACCAGGAAGTAGAGCATAATGCTACGCCTCAAATTTTAGGAATGGTTCATAAAATAAAACATTTAATAATAGTAGTAGAATAATATTAGATATGGAATTACATAATTTAAAACCGGCAGAAGGATCCACAAAAAAAGGAAAAAGAATTGGCAGAGGAGAAGGATCCAAAAGAGGTGGAACAGCAACAAGAGGGCACAAAGGACAAAAGTCTCGTTCTGGTTATTCCAAAAAAGTTGGATTTGAGGGTGGACAGCAACCTTTGCAAAGAAGGGTTCCAAAATTTGGATTTACTAACCCTAACAGAGTAGAGTATAAGGGAGTAAATCTAGACAGATTACAAGAATTGGTAGATAATAAAAAAATCAAAACAAAGGTGGATAAACAAACTTTGGTTGATAATGGACTGGCAAAAAAGAAAGATTTAGTAAAGATATTAGGTAGAGGAGATCTTAGTGCAAAATTAGATATTTCTGTTAATGCTTTTTCAAAAAGTGCAAAAGTAGCCATTGAAAAAGCGGGAGGAAGCGCTACTGTAATCGAAAAATAAAATGAAAAAATTAATAGAAACCATAAAAAATATTTGGAATATTGAAGATCTTAGAAATAGGATTCTTATTACATTGGCATTTATAGCTATCTATCGCTTTGGTTCTTTTGTTGTTCTGCCTGGGGTTGACCCAACACTTTTAGGGAATCTGCAACAACAAACCTCTGAAGGCTTATTAGGACTATTGAATATGTTTACCGGAGGGGCATTTTCACAAGCATCTATTTTTGCTTTGGGAATAATGCCTTATATTTCAGCTTCTATTGTAATACAATTACTGGGGATGGCGATTCCTTATTTCCAAAAACTACAGAAAGAAGGGGAAAGCGGAAGAAGAAAAATCAATAATATTACAAGGTATTTAACCATACTAATTACAGGTGGGCAAGCTCCTGGTTATATTGCAAATTTAAAAGCAACTCTTCCAGCAGAAGCATTTTTACTTTCGCCTGGAATTTTCTGGCTTTCTTCTATTATAGTGCTTGTAACGGGTACTATGTTTGTAATGTGGTTGGGTGAAAAAATAACTGATAGAGGAATTGGAAACGGAATATCTCTGCTTATTATGATAGGTATTATTGCTTATTTTCCGCAATCTCTTATGATGGAATTGGCTTCTGGATTGGAAGATCAAGGTGGAGGGTTAGTACTTTTCTTAGTAGAAATGTTAGTTCTTTTGTTGGTGATAATGGTTTCTATTTTATTAGTGCAAGGCACAAGAAGAATACCAGTGCAATATGCAAAGCGTGTTGTTGGTAATAAGCAATATGGTGGTGTTCGTCAGTTTATTCCTTTAAAGGTAAATGCAGCTGGAGTTATGCCAATTATTTTTGCACAAGCAATTATGTTTGTTCCTATTACTTTGGTTGGTTTTTCTGATTCTGAAACCCTGCAAGGATTGGCAGCAGTACTTACTGATTTTGCCGGTTTTTGGTATAACTTTATGTTTTTTATAATGGTGGTATTGTTTACTTATTTTTATACTGCCATTACGGTTAATCCGAACCAAATGGCGGATGATATGAAAAGAAATGGTGGATTTATTCCAGGGGTAAAACCAGGAAGAAAAACGGCTGAATATTTGGATGTGGTAATGTCAAGAATTACATTGCCAGGAAGTTTATTTTTAGGCGCAGTAGCTATTCTGCCAGCATTTGCAATGCAAGCAGGAGTCAATGCACAATTTGCACAATTTTATGGAGGAACATCCCTGCTTATTTTGGTAGGTGTGGTACTAGATACCCTTCAACAAATTGAAAGTCATCTGTTGATGCGTCATTATGATGGATTGATGGATTCAGGAAGGATAAAAGGAAAATCTTCCGGAAGTATGGTAGCGTAGTTTTTACTATGATTCACTATAAGTCGGAAGAGGAGATAGAGTTAATAAGAGAAAGTTCTTTACTTGTTGGAAAAACCCATGCAGTAATTGCAGGGCTCATAAAACCAGGAGTTACTACTTTGGAATTAGATAAAATTGCAGAGGAGTTCATAAAGGATAATGGAGCAGTACCGGCCTTTAAGGGCTATGGTGGTTTTCCTAATACTTTATGTATGTCGCCAAACGAGCAGGTAGTACATGGAATACCAAATG
>CAJWUS010000175.1 GCA_913047525.1 uncultured Flavobacteriales bacterium
TTGAGGATGATAATCCACTTGTTTTTTACAAAAAGATTGCTGAATTAGCATTTAAAAGTCTTAATGTTAATGGGAAATTATTTTTTGAAATTAATGAGCAATTTGGGAATGAAATAATGTCAATCTTATCTCAAACCGGTTTTGTTCATATTGAGTTGAAAAAAGATGTAAATGATAAGGAAAGAATGATAAGAGCTGTAAAGAAATAGTTATTTTTGATTGATATTAATTTTTTAAAAAATGGAATATAGAAGATTTAAAGATAAAATAATTTTCAGATTAGAAACAGGAGATGAATTAATGAGTTCTATTGAGAAAATTGCTGCAGAAATGAATGTAAATCATGCTACTATTAACGGAATTGGGGCTTGTAGCAGAATAGAGATGGGTTACATTGTTCTCAGTAAAAAAGAATATGTTTTTAAAAGTTTTGAAGGTAATCTGGAGATTCTGCAAACTACAGGAAATATTACTATGAAAGATAGTAAGCCGTTTGCTCATATACACATAAATGTAGCAGATGAGGAGTGTAGATCATTTGGTGGACATGTTAAGAATGCAACAATATCTGCAACTTTTGAAGGAGTAATGCATATAATTGATACTGCAATTCACAGAGAAATGAATACTGATGTAGGCATTGCACTTATGAATGTTTGTGGAATGAAATAGATGAATAAGAAGGAGAGAATAGCTTTCTTAAGGAAGGAGTTGACTGAACATAATCATGCATATTATGTTTTAGATACTCCAAATATCTCAGATTTTGAGTTTGATAGACTCCTGAAAGAATTACAAGAATTAGAATCAAAGCATCCTGAATTGAATGATGTAAATTCTCCGACACAAAGAGTTGGTGGCAGTGTGAGTGATGGCTTTGCAACTATTCCTCACAAATACAGAATGTTATCTTTGGGTAATACATATTCTGAAGAAGATTTACATGATTTTGATGCTAGATTGCGAAAACATACTGATCAGGATTTTGAATATGTATGTGAGTTAAAATATGATGGAGTTTCCGTTAGTTTAACTTATGAGAATGGTGAGTTAGTACAAGCTCTTACAAGGGGTGATGGTACTCAAGGGGATGATGTTACTGCAAATGCACGTACTATAAAAAGTATTCCTTTGAAATTAAAAGGAGATTACCCAGTAAATTTTGAAATAAGAGGTGAGATATTCTTGCCAATTACTGGCTTAGAACAACTGAATAAAGTAAGAGTAGAAGATGGATTAGAACCTTATTCAAATACTAGGAATACAGCATCTTCAAGTTTAAAGTTATTAGATGCTACTGAAGTTGCTAATCGTCCATTGGATTGTTATTTATTTTATCTTTTAGGTGAGAATCTGCCGACAAACAAACATTACGAGAATCTACAAGAAGCAAAAGAGTGGGGTTTTAAAATCCCAAATGAGATTGAAAAACATGAATCAATAAGTGATGTTTTTAGTTTTATTAATAAATGGAAAAAAAAGCGGTACGATTTGCCATATGAGATTGATGGAATTGTTATTAAAGTTAATGATATTAACATGCAGGAGGAGATGGGCTTTACAGCCAAATCACCTAGATGGGCAATATCTTATAAGTTTAAAGCAGAACAGGTTGTAACTATTTTAAACCAAATTACCTATCAAGTTGGTAGGACAGGGGCCATTACTCCAGTTGCAAATTTAGAGCCAGTTCAATTAGCTGGAACAACTGTTAAAAGAGCTTCTTTGCATAATGCTGACCAAATTTCAAAGCTAGACATCAGAGAAGGAGATAAAGTATTTATCGAGAAAGGAGGAGAAATAATTCCAAAAGTTGTTGGAGTAGACTTAAAAGATAGAAATTTATTTTCTAAACAGACTCAGTATATTACGCATTGCCCTTCTTGTAATACTGAACTTATAAGAAAAGAAGGAGATGCTAAGCATTATTGTCCGAATGCTTACAATTGTCCGACACAGATAAAAGGGAAATTTGAGCATTTTATTAGCAGAAAAGCAATGGATATTGATGGGCTTGGAGGGGAAACAATTGAGCTTTTAATAAAAAAAGGTTTTATAAAAGAGATTCATGATTTGTATAATCTCAATAGAAAAGATTTGCTTACTCTAGGGAAGAAAGTAGAAAAATCTACCGATAATCTTTTACTAGGAATCGAGAAATCAAAAAAAAATCCTTTTGAGAAAGTTTTGTTTGGACTTGGGATTAGGTATGTTGGAGAAACAGTCGCTAAAATTCTAGCAAAACATTTTAAAAATATTGATGCATTAATGATTGCTAATATTGAGGATTTAATAGCTGTGGATGAAATTGGTAATAAGATTGCAGAAAGTGTAGTTGAATATTCCTCTTCTAAGAAAAATATTCAATCAATAAGTGAGTTAAAATCAATTGGATTACAGTTTATATCTACTCTTAAGGAAATATCATTGTCAAACAAATTAGAAGGCATGAAGATTGTTGTGTCAGGTGTTTTTAGTCAATATAGCAGAGCAGAACTAAAAAGAATGATTGAAGAACATGGAGGGAAAAATGTAAGTTCAATATCAAAAAATACTACTTTTGTTTTGGCTGGTGCAAATATGGGCCCAAGCAAAAAACAAAAAGCAGAAAATTTGGATATTCCTCTAGTAAATGAAGAAGAATTTTTAGCGAAATTGAATTAATGCAATTTATTGAAGATTTTAAACATAAGATAGGCAAGTGGGTTTTCCAAAGAGATTTGAGAGCAAACAAACGATTAAAAGAGGTAAGTAACCTGGAAAAAG
>CAJWUS010000176.1 GCA_913047525.1 uncultured Flavobacteriales bacterium
TTAATATCAGTTACTGTAAAGTTTGGTGCATAACCGGTTCCAGCTAATAACCCTGCTTGGGTATAAGCATTTATTGAAATTAAAAAAGTAAAAGTTAGAAGCAATATTTTTTTCATATTAATACTGTTTTGGTTGAGTTCTCAAAGTTATGAAAAATAATGACATGATAGCTTATTTTGGCTTAACTATCAAATGTATAATGTAAATATGAAGCAGTGTAATCAGTTGCAGAGCTAAAATATAATAGGGCCAGTATCCTATTAGTAAAGGATTTTCCACAATGGGTTTTGCTTTTAAATACATATAGTTAGAATCGATAATGAAGTTTAGTGGAAAAATAATAACAACTGGGATTTGCAGCCGATAAAAACTGTGGAGCCATGCCTTTACTCTTGGGCGCATACCAATTAAATAAGTTAAATATAAAGGTACTAATAGCATTCCTCCATGTACAAAATAATATTCGAACAAATTCCAATTATTTAATCCATTTGTTAACTCTGGGGTAAGTATGGAATGCAGTCCGGCAGGAATTGCCAAAAAAAGGCACCATTCATACATCCATTGTTTTCTATTGAATAAGGTAATAATGCAAATAATAAAGGAAATTCTACACAAATGCAGTGGTAAATGATCTCTTATATTCCAAATCCCATTTGCTATGGTACTTATAATAGTAATAAGGTAAACAAGGATAAATGCAATTGCTAGAATTTTGCAAAAATTTTCTTTAACAACTAAGGATTGTTTTCTGAATAAAACTAAAATAATTACAAGAGCAAAAAAAGCACTCAATATGCCTTTCCACCAAATTGCGCTTAATGGCTCAATTATTATGTGCTCAACCAATTATTCTAGAATTACTTTTTTCTCCACTGTACCGTCATTATAAAAGTAGAGATATGGAAAAAAATTAAGAGGCATACAATTTCTGCCTTGAATATCGGTGGTTCTAATAAGGATTTTCTCTTTTGTATTTTCCATTATAGCAGAAGGAATACTTACAGAGATAGTAGAGGTAGAGGTATCTATTTGGCATGCAGCATTGGTAAAAGCGGTTAGCAAAATAGTGTAAGTTCCGCTAGCAGTATAAGTATGATTAGGATTTGTTAAGTTGGATGTATTCCCATCTCCAAAATTCCATATAATACTATCAAAGTTGGAAGAGAGATTGCTAAAAGAAATGCTATCGTTATTCTGAACAAAGGAAAAATCAGCATTGAAAATATGCCAAACTGCTACACTGTCCAATACTATTTTAGATGCTATTAGTTGTAAATTATAGGCAGTAACAGAATCAATTCCATTTGGCCAAAAGCTACTTCCACTTGGACTTTTTTTGAAAATACTGGCATAAAAAGTACAAGCCGCCAGATAACTTCCGTAAATACTTGGGTGGCTATTATCTGGCGAATACAAATTAAGCGTACTATCTTGTTCGATAGACTGTTTCCAAGCCATGCCAACAGGGGTGCAAGAGGCATTGTGAATAGACGCAAAATCCAAATAGCGTAATCTCAGTTGTTCTTGCATTCCTAAATAAGTACAAACAGGAGGCCATGGCACACAATTGGATGCATCTCCATACTTACGCCCCCAAGTCATAAAAAACATTGGCTCTATGCAAATGGAAGATTGCGATATAATATTAATCAGAGTTTGAAGGGCCGGATATACATTTGCATTTACATATCCGGGCGAAAGGGATGGTTCTTGGCTTTGTGCTTGCAAAATTACATAATCCCAAACTTGCTGATTGATTTTACTAATAGTTTGACTATTGGTAGAATGCATGCTAAAAGTGGCTCCTCCTGGTGTGCTACTATCATGAATTAGAGTATCGCCAAAAGTAAGTGCTATTTGCTCGACTAGTGTTGGTAAATCATTTACAAAAGTATATGAATTACCTATAAAAAGCACTTCCTTTTTTTGTTGGCTAAAAACAAAAAGCGGAATAAAAAACAAGACAAGAAGAACTTTTTTCATTATTTACCTAATCGCAAACTAACAGCAAACAAAGATGGGCTTAATGAAACGATAAGAAATAATAGTGCTATCTTTCTCATCAGTTAGTTTTTACAAATTTACTAGATATCTCTCCTAATTTTATGATATATAAACCTTTTGGTAAAACAGAAATATCTATTTCTTTCAATAGCGTATATTTTCTACTTTCTAACAGCTTTCCTCCCAAAAGATTATAAATTTCAATATTACCCATCTCTTTGCTTTTTAGCACAATTTTATCCTTTGCAGGATTTGGGTAAATACTCAAATTCTGCTTACTTATATTAATTACTCCTGTAGGAGGAACAATAGAATTTGTAACTTGAAATTTATCTACTCCAGCCTCTACATAATTACCACTACCATTTGTTAAATCGGCTGTATAGAAAATAATTTGCATACTACTAGTTGGAGCAAGATAATCACTTACTTTAAAACTATTTAACTGCCAAGAGGATAGATTTGGCGAATTAGCTGTAATCACTTCTACATCAACAGTGGTATTACCATCAGTTATTCTGACAATTAAGCTATCGTCTGGTGAATTACCATACGCATTAGCAAACCATCTATAATAGTGTATATGTGGTGTTGAATAACTACTTAAATCTAACATTGGAGATGTTAGTACTGCATCTCCATCATCTACATCATTACTTCCAGTTTGATTACCATCATCTGGATCAGTTACATAAGCATTTACATAACAATCTCCATTTATATCATCATCTGGAT
>CAJWUS010000177.1 GCA_913047525.1 uncultured Flavobacteriales bacterium
ACTAATGCTGAAACAAAAGTAACAACTACCAACATAACTGAACTTAATGGGTCTACATTAATCGACCAATTTGCTACGAAATCACCAGAGCTTATCCATTCAATAATTTGATAATTAGCATAGTTGTTTTTCTGGATTCCATTCCAAAAAACAATAATAGATAAGATTGCTGAAATACTTACAAGCAAACTAGTAAAAATTTCTGAAAAAAATTTAGTTATTGATCTGCCTAAGTATCCAAATATAGATCCAATTAAAGGAAGAAAAATTATTGCGTATTCCATTTATCCTTTCATTCCATGAATGTCTTCTACTCTTATTGATCCTCTATTTCTGTAATAGATGACAATTATAGCTAGACCTATTGCTGCCTCTGCTGCGGCTACAGTTAAAATAAGCATAGTGAATACTTGACCTACTATGTCTCCAGAAAATATAGAAAATGAAATTAAATTTATATTTACTGCTAATAAAATTAATTCAATTGACATTAAAATTACGATCACATTTTTTCTATTTAAAAAAATACCAATAACTCCCAAAAAGAAAATAATTGCTCCCAAAGATAAATAATGTCCTAAACCAATCTCAATCATTTATTTTTACCCCTTTGTTGGACTCCACATCTTTGAGTTCAATTGCCGATGAAGGATTTCTTGAAATCTGTTTAAAATAACTTTGTCTCTTTACTCCCGTCCTTTTTCTAAAAGTCAAAAGAATAGCTCCGATCATTGATAAAAGTAAAATTATCCCTGCTAATTGAAAATATAAAATATAATCTGTGTACATTACTAAGCCCAATTGATGTGTGTTGGAAACATCTGATAGAATTAATGTGCTACTAGACATTAAATCTTCTTTATATTTCCAGCCACCCACTACAACTAATAGTTCTAGAAGAATCAAAACACTTATTATTAATCCTGCAGGTAAATGATTTGATTTTTTTCCAATAAACCAAGATTGTTTTTGCTCGGCAACATTAAGCATCATTACTACAAATAAGAATAAAACTGCTACAGCTCCTACATAAACAATTAAAAGTATCATGCCTAAAAATTCTGCACCCACCATAATGAATAAACAACCAACAGAAATGAAATCTAAAATTAAGAAGAAAACAGAATTAACAGTACTTCTAGAAGTTATTACCATCAAAGAAGAAAAAATCGCTATGATTGAAAAAAAATAAAAGAAAATTGAGTGTGCTATCATCTATCTATATGGTTTATCTAATTTGATATTTTTTGCTAAAACCGATTCCCATCTATCACCGTTTTCTAATAGCTTTTCTTTATTGTAATAGAGCTCTTCTCTTGTTTCAGTTGCAAACTCAAAGTTTGGTCCTTGAACAATAGCGTCGACTGGACAAGACTCTTGGCATAATCCACAATAAATACATTTAAGCATATCAATGTCATATCTTGTTGTTTTTCTGCTACCATCAGCTCTTTCACTCGACTCAATTGTAATTGCTTGAGCTGGACAAACTGCTTCACATAGTTTGCAAGCAATACATCTTTCCTCACCATTAGGATATCTTCTCAAAGCGTGTTCACCTCTCATACGGGGGCTTATCGGTCCTTTTTCGAAAGGATAGTTTATAGTTTTGGATTTTCTGAATAATTCTTTAATTGCCAAATATAATCCAAAAATAAACTCTACAAGAAATATGGTTTTAAATAATCTACTGAAATTCATTAAAAATTTCCTTTGGGTAATTTATCAAAATAAAATAGAAAACTTGCTGTCAAAACTAGATAAATTAAAGAAAAAGGTAAGAAAATTTTCCAACCTAACCTCATAAGTTGATCATATCTATATCTTGGAACAATAGCTTTGATTAATGCAAACAAGAAAAATAAAAATAAAATTTTAAGTATCATCCAAATTGGGGCTGGAATTAAATTTAATGGATAAATATCAATTATTGGTAACCAGCCTCCTAGAAATAGTATTGAGCCCATTGCACACATCAAAAGAATATTTGCATATTCTCCAAGCCAAAACATCGCATACATCATTCCTGAATATTCTGTTTGATAACCAGCAACTAACTCTGCTTCGGCTTCGGGTAAATCAAATGGTGGTCGATTAGTTTCTGCAAGTGCAGAAATAAAAAAAATAACAAACATTGGAAAAAGTGGTATCACATACCATAAATCTTTTTGTGCCAAGACAATCTCTTTTAAATTTAATGAACCAACACACAAAAGCACATTTATGATAATAATACCTATTGAAACTTCATAAGAGACCATTTGGGCAGCAGATCTAATAGCTCCTAGAAAAGGATATTTTGAGTTAGAAGCCCATCCGCCCATAATTATTCCGTAGACACCGAGTGATGAAACTGCAAATAAATATAAAATACCAACATTGATATCTGATAAAATAAAATCTTCACTTATTGGGATTACAGCCCAAGCAACTAAAGCTAGTGTCATAGTTACGATTGGAGCGAGAATAAAAATAACTTTATTAGCACTTGCTGGGATTATAATTTCTTTAAAAATATACTTTAAAGCATCAGCTAAAGTTTGAAAAAGTCCGAACGGACCAACAACATTTGGGCCTCTCCTTTTTTGAACCAAACCCCATACTCTTCTATCTAACCAAACAATCATAGCTACAGATACAAGAATTGGTACAAGTAAAAACAAGATTTTATAAACTTCTTGACCTAAAATTTGTAAATATTCTAACATCAGTTATCAGTTCCAGTTTTTTTTGAGCTT
>CAJWUS010000178.1 GCA_913047525.1 uncultured Flavobacteriales bacterium
TTTCTCAAGCAACAGCTAATCCTTATAGAGTTGAGGGAAGAATCATAAATCAAGGAGGTACGAATCAATTTAATACTCAATTAAATGTAAATGTGACAGACGATATTAATGTGAGTGTTTTTTCTGATAATAGCACTCCAGTTATACTCAATGTTTCTGACACTATTACAGTTGGAACAATTAATACATTTGGACCTACAAGTATTGGTAAATATAATTTTGATATTTGGGCCTCATCTGACAGCGCATCCTCTGATACAGCTACTAGAACATCTATAGTTACTGACACTATTTATGGACGAGATTACGATTGGAATACAGATGGAACTAATGCTGGAAGTGGCTATTATTTAGGAAGACATGCTTGTGGTCAGGTTTTAGCTAATGCTTTTGAGATTTATACACCAGACACAGTAACTTCTATTTCGTTCTTTGTTGATGATAAATCAGTTGCTAATTCCTCTTTGTTCGTTGAATTATATGAATATGATCCGACACAGAGTTTAAATTCCGGAGCACCTCCTGTTTGGCTTGGATCATCAGATGATTATGCTCTTACAAGTAGCGATATAGGATCTTGGGTGACTTTAAAATTAAATAGCCCAGTTCTGGTATTTCCTGGAATTCCAGGGTCAGGTAGTACAGCATATTTAGCAGCTGTACATGGATATGCTCATCCTATAGATACAACCTTGATTAGTTCTTCTGGCTCTGATGGAGTGGTTAGTTTTATTCAAGATAATGGTTGTAATATTGGTTCAGGCGGTTTTGGATATTGGTATTCAGCAGCTAAAACTTTAATGATAAGAATGAATCTAGGGGATGTTTCAATTCCGTCATTTATAAATAACAATCCTATTGCAAAAAGTATTGCGATTTATCCTAACCCTACTTCTGACATTGTAAATATTTTATTTTCCTGTATTGATAAGCAAAGCGTTAATATTAAGGTAATAAATGTTTTAGGAGATAAAATTTTTAGTGAAAGTTTATCTCAATTTGTTGGCGAGTACAAAAGACAAATTGATTTGAAAAATTATCCGAAAGCAGTTTATTTCCTTGAAATTGAAACAGAAAAAGGAGTAATGAATAAGAAATTGATTCTACAATAAGACTGTAAAATAATTATAAATAAAAAAGGGCTCGATTTATCGAACCCTTTTTCTGTGTGGTGCCTCCAGGAATCGAACCAGGGACACATGGATTTTCAGTCCATTGCTCTACCAACTGAGCTAAGGCACCAACATAATTGGGGCTGCAAATTTAATTGTTTTTTTCTTTTACCGAAATATTTTTTTGTTTTCGTACTCTCCGATTTTGAAATGATTAATTTTGCCGTCAAATTAGTTGAATGAAGCTTATAATAGATATAGGAAACACTAGTAGCAAAGTTGCTATTTTTGATGGAGAAGAAATAATAAAACATCAAATTTTAAGTAAACTGACTTTGGCTGATGTGATTCTTTTTGCTAAAAAGCATGCCATTTCAGCATCTATTATCTCATCTGTAAAAGAGAAGGATAGCATCACGAATGAGTTGATTAGGCATTTTAACGCTCTTTTTTTAACGCATAAAATAGCCATTCCTATATTCACTAATTACAAAACACCAGAAACTTTGGGGAAAGATCGTATTGCCGCTATTGTAGGAACGCATCATCAGTATCCAAAAAGCAATATTTTAGTGATTGATGCTGGAAGTTGCATTACTTTTGATTTTTTTATAGACGGAAAATATTGTGGTGGTAGAATAAGTCCTGGACTTAAAATGCGTTATGATGCATTACATACTTTTACTAATCAACTACCACAACTTGGCATTTCTAATGCGTATTTTACGATAGGGAATGACACGAATTCTTCTATTACTTCTGGCGTTCAGCAAGGGGCAATAGATGAAATGAACACAGTAGTTGATACTTTTAGAAAAGAAAATAAGGATTCTGTCGTTATACTATGCGGTGGAGACCATAAATTCTTTGATAAACACTTAAAAAATAGCATATTTGCAGATCCTTTTATCGTTCTAAAAGGACTTAATATAATTCTTGAATTCAATGCAAAATAACAACTTCTATCTTTTCCTTATTTTTTTATTTTTTAATTGGGGAAGTGTAAATGCCCAAAACCAAACAAATTCACCATATTCCCGTTTTGGTGTCGGTGATTTACAATCCAATATCTTATCAGAATATGCGGCAATGGGAGGCACTTCTATTGGAAGTTATAATCCCAATATAATAAATCCCTACAACCCATCTTCTTATTCTGCTTTTAAAGCAAACTCTTTTATCTTCTCAACTGGAGGGATGCACCAAACTACTAAAATGCAAACTACAAATTTGGAGCAAATAACCAACAGTTCCTCTTTTTCTCATCTTTTATTAGGATTTCCTTTATCTAAAAAGATAGGGGCAAGTGCAGGTTTGTTGCCTTTTAGTAATATTGGTTATATTTTAGAAGACGACTCACTTTATGATGATATTGGACTGGTTAATTATGAGTATAATGGTAATGGAGGGCTTAATGTTTTGTATATTGGAGTGGCATACAACTTGACTGAAAACCTATCGATTGGGGCAAACGCCAATTATCTATTTGGTGGACTCAACAGAAATAAGAAAGTAATTTTTACAGATGGCGAAACTTATAATACGAGAAAAACCTCAAGTATTTTTGCAAATGGCTTCTTCTAT
>CAJWUS010000179.1 GCA_913047525.1 uncultured Flavobacteriales bacterium
AAAGTTCTTTATAGTCTTCTTTTTCATACTTATGGAGTTTAAGTTTTGTGTCAATAATATTTCCTTCATTAAAGAAGAATGATATACTAAAAAGAATTTCTAACATATAACAAACTTAAGAATATTCAAATAACTGAAAATCCATATCATTTATCCTGTTTTTGAATTTTCTATTGATTCTCTTTTCACGTATTTTACCATTCTTGTAAATACTGAATATGTAATTTGGTTTTAGAATCTGATAACCTGACCTTCTTTTGCAAAATTAAATCCTTTTTTAATTACTTCTTTTTGAGCATTACTTCCTTCTTGTAACAATGGATTAGTATGGTTACAATGTATAAAATGTACTTTTTGTTTGTCTGTTTCGGATAGATTAGAAAACAGACCCATACTCTCTTCTACAAAAGGGTGAGGTATTTCACTCATATCTCTTTTTAATTCTCCATTTTTGTAAAAAGTAGCATCCAAAAAGGCATAATCTACTTTTTTAATAAGTTCAGTAATATCTGTTTCCCACTGTTCCCATTTATCAATGTCTGGAATAAAAATTAAGGATTTGTTATTTGCTTTTATTTTATAACCAACGGTTTCGGAGTATTCATCTCTGTGAGGAACTAAAAAAGGAGTTACACTTATTCTCTGGTTCAATTCAATGGCAGAATCATTTCTTAATAATTTCAATTTTATATTTTCAATCTTTACAAGCTGATCCCAAGGGGCATTGGTTTTTATAAAATTTTGCATTCTTTCCATGCAATAAACAGGTAAATTATTGCAGCCCATTACTTCTCTACCAAAGTGCATCAGCCCGGTATAATGCCCCATATGTGCATGAGTAATAAATACACCACTAAGCGGATTTATTCCTGATTTTTTTTCTAATAATTGCAGTTGGAATTTCACATCAGGAGTGGCATCAAAAATCCATTGTTCCTTACTTATAGGGTCCACTAGAGCCAAGCAACTTACATTTTTTCTTTTTGCAGGATCTTCCCATGCATCTTTACAACAATCTTTGTTGCATCCTGCTTGCGGATAGCCTGCGTCTTGGGCTACTCCAAGCACTACAACATATGGGGTTTTTTCATTTTTTTTCATTGATTTATTGCACGCTAAAGTGGCTAATATAATAATTGTTAAAAATACTCTCATTGTATGATTTTCTCAAAACAATAATACTCATTTTTATCGAGCTTCAAATAGATGGCTCCTAATTCTCTATATCCTAATCTTATATAAAATTCCATGGCTTTCGGATTTCCTGAGTATGTGTCTAATCGTATGGATTTCAAATCTTTTTTCTTTACCAACTCTTCAGTAAATATCATTAAAGATTTTCCAATCCCATCACCCCAACTTTCCTCTTTCACCCCTAACCTATGAACTACCAAAAACTGATTGGAAGCATCTTGCCAATTAATATCTAAATAAGTTGGATCCTGATTTTGATCTATGTTTATTCCGCCTATTATTTCTCTTTTTTCTTCCGCAACATAATAGGTTTGATTTTCTAAATCTTGAGTGATTGTTTCAGTATCAGGATAAGTGTTATCCCATTGGTCAATTCCGCTTTTTATCATTCCTGCAACACAAGATTTATACATCTTCATGATGTTGTCTAAATCTGATATTTGTGCTTTGCGTATTTTCATTCTACAAGCAAATTACAACCTCTTACATCCGAATTATCAAATCTTCCAAGAACCGAAAAAGAATCTTCATCAAATGTTTTTCCTAGATCCTGTGTAGCGATAAAAGGGCAGGAGTAGATGTTGGCTAAATCAATTACATTGATGCCTCCTGTCTTATTATTTTCTAAAATTGTCAATGGGTCATTTACATCTCTAATTAAAATCTTTTTCCATGGTGGAGAGGAAAATATCCCCTTTCCTTTCGAATAACTTTGCGAAAGCAATTCAGTCATTCCGTACTCAGAATGTATATTATCTAATGAAAATGCATTTTGCAATATTTTGTGAAGTTCTTCTTTTAAGTATTCTCTGCGTTTCCCTTTAGTGCCACCGGTTTCCATAATGATTGTGTGTTCTAACTTTTGCGGAAATTGCTCAGCCAAATCCAGAAGTGCATAACTCACGCCAATCAAGATTGTTTTTTGCCCTTCTTTTTCTAATTGCGAAATAGTCTCTGCTAATTTTTCATAATCGTTTAGATAAGAACTACTTTTTGGGTGTGAAGATTTTTTCATCAAATCATCTGCCATATAAATAAGGGAAGATCCTTCTCTTTCACAATAATTTGGTAAAAGAGAAAGTATACAATATTCAGAAATATTTCCATAAAAAAGCTCAAATGATTTTAGGAATGAATCTTTATAAATCGAAACATCAGAAACCAAATGTTTGCTTTGTTCTCCTTTAGTTCCGCTACTGATAAAAATTTCTTCTATCCCTCTTCCTTTGCAAATAAGCTGCTCTTTCTTAAAGAAATCAATAGGCAAAAAAGGTATTTTTAAAATATTATTAGGCGTTTCTCCTTTTAAAATTAGTGATGCATAAGGAGCATAAATAGGATTATTCTCCATTTGAAAATGAAAAAGTTCTAATGCTAAATTCTCAAATTCTCCATCATTTAATGAATTAAAAATT
>CAJWUS010000180.1 GCA_913047525.1 uncultured Flavobacteriales bacterium
CTGCAGTATTTTTTACTGCCAACATCCCCGCAATTTTTGAAATCTCAAAAGGATCTCCTTTTGGAACAGTTTTATTATTAATAGCTTCCATTCCTAAATCTCCGACCTTTATAATTGCTTGTGCTGTTGCAGTCCTGAGAGTTTTTACTTTCCAACTAACATCTTTCATTTTCTTATATATAATTTATACCCAATGATATTCTTCTCCTTCAAAAATTTCTTTTTTCCAGATTGGGGTCTTTTCTTTTATTTGCTCAACCACATCTCTTGATGCCTCATAACTTACTCCTCTGTGCTTTGAAGAAACAAAAACAAAGAGTGAAATTCCACCAGCTTTTACCTTTCCAACACTATGATATATATGCATGCAAGATATATCATATTTTTCGAAAATACTTTCTCTTATTTCATGAAAAATTTTCTCTGCCATATCTTCATATGCCGAGTATTCTATTTCTTCAACAATTTTTCCCTCATGTTTGTCGGCCCTAACTTGACCTAAGAAAATATTGTGTGCTCCTATTCCTGTTTTACTACTATGATTCCCAATAGATTTTGCAATTCTTTCTGGAGAGATAGGGCCCTCTATTAGTGCTTTTTTACTCATTAGATTTTTTCTTATCCACCTGCAAATGGAGGTAAGAGTGCGATTTCATCTCCATCATTTAGTGTTGTATTTGTATTTATTATTTGCTGATTTACAGCAATCTGAAAGGTTTTGTTTTCCAATTCAGGATATTGTTTTTTTATATTTTTTAGCAACTCATCTGATGAGTTACTCTCAGAAATTATGAGTTCCTTACTACCAACAATATCTTCTAATATCCCAAAAAAAAGTACTTTATTCTTCATAATATTTTATCAAATCTTTTTTTGCGTTAATGTTTAAGAATTCTTTTTTTGTTTTCTCATTATCTTCTAAAAAAACAGTATTGTGATTAAGATTTTTTATCACATCCTGAAGTTTAAAGATTCTATTTCTAATTTCTTCTTCTATTTTTTCTACTGCAGATTTAGAGAACAGAGAAATAAGAGGTTCTATTTTATTATCTATCTTATAAATAACCACATCAGAATCATCCAAATTATTAAATAATTGTGCAATTGTGAGACTAGAAACATTTGGAGTATCACAGCTCATCACTAGATAAGAGTTGCTGTTTTCTTCTCTCATACAACTAATTATTCCTCCAACTGGACCAATTCGATCTATTTTGTCATTCACAACTTTCAGTCCGAATTTATCATAATTTGAGTTGTTTGCAGAAATTATTAGTTCATTACAAAACGGGTCTATCAATCGAATGATTTTTTCAATCATTTTATATTCATCTAACTGAATTATCCCTTTATCTTCTCCCATTCTCGAACTCAATCCTCCTGCTAATATAATTCCTGTTGTTTTCATTCCGGTAAAATATGTACTTCAACATTTTCTCCTTTTCCCCAATCTTTCTTTCCTTTAGGAAGATAAATTAAACAATCTGCAATTGCAAATGAACTTAATATATGAGAACCTTGCCCTGAAAGAACTTCAACACCTTCTTTACTAATCTTTCCTTTCAAAAAATTTGCTCGATTTGCTTTTATTCTTACATTTTGCAAAAGAGGTAGAGAAGATTGTTTTAGAGTTATCTTTTTAGATCCCATCATCTTTTGGATTGCAGGATAAATATACTGGTAATAAGATGTAATTACAGCAGCAGGATTTCCTGGAAGTGCAAAAAACAAGGTATTTCCTTTTGTTCCAAAATAAAGCGGCTTTCCTGGTTTTTGAGCTACCTTATGAAATTCTTTTTTTACACCAATTCTTTCTAAACAATCAGCAACAAAATCGTATTTTCCAACCGAAATTCCTCCAGTCAAGATAACGATATCATATTTTTCTACATCTTTCAAAGTTGAAAGAAGTTCTTTTATTGTGTCTTTTCCAACTTCATGATAAATATCACTTACATTTTGCTCCTTTAATAGACTAATAAGTGCTGTAGAATTACTCTCGTAAATTTGTCCGGATTTAAGGGGATTTCCTGCTTGAACTATCTCGTTTCCTGTTGTTATTATTTTAACTTTTGGAGAGGAATAAACTTGCACTTTTGTTTCTCCTAAAGCAGACAAATAGGATGCTGCTGAAGGATTAATAATATCTCCTTTTTTAAGTGCAATTTTCCCTTCTTTGATTTGTTCTCCTAAAAGCCGAATGTGTTTTCCAATGGTACTATTATATCCTTTTTTAATTATCATCTTCCCATCTTTTTCAGATGTTTTTTCAACCATTATTATGGTATCAGCACCATTTGGGATAGGGGCACCTGTAAAGATTGGAGCACATTCTCCAGAGCGTACAAAAATCTTCTTATGATTACCCGCTTTTATATCCTCTAAAATGATGAATTCCTTAACTCCATTTTCAATATCAGAGTGGATTAATGAGAAACCATCCATTGCAGAATTATCAAAAGAAGGAATGTTAATCTTTGCAACAACATTTTCTGATACAGTATGTCCTACAGAATTAACTACATTCATTTTTGTTTCAGGAAGTTGTTGCGTTCTGTTTGTTATGATATCTTTTGCTTCTTCTACACTTATCATACTGCA
>CAJWUS010000181.1 GCA_913047525.1 uncultured Flavobacteriales bacterium
GTCAGGGTGGCTAAGCCTGCATTGTGAAGCGCTGTAATCAAAATACCTGTAGCAATACCTACTGATTCTGGAACATAGTAATTCTTAATCTTATTTCCTTTCTCGTCTAATCCATAAGCTTCAGAAAATATTACAATCAAATAAGGGGCTTTCTCAAGAAAAGGTTTGTTCTCATCAGTTCCTAATGGTTCCAAAGCTTCTAGCCACTCATCTGGCGCTCTTTCGTTATAAAATTTTTTTTCTTCTTCTTCTGCAGCTTCTCTTATTTTTCTTTTAGTTTCAGGATTACTTATGATTGAAAAATGCCATGGTTGACGATTTGCCCCACTGGGTGCCGTTCCTGCAGATTTTAAGCAATTAACAATTATATTTTCAGGTACAAATTTATCTGAAAAATCTCGAATGGTGCGTCTTCGTTGAATATCTTCAAGAAACTTTGCTGAACGCTCTTGCATCTCTTCTATAGGATAAGATTTAGAACCTTCGTAATGAACAAACTTGCCTTGATCCATACTACAGACTTTTTTTTTTAGATAAAAGACTTTGTATTGGCATTGCAATAAGGTATTGTGAGTGAAACGATTGAATGGACTGATTTTACCAAAGTTGACATTCGCGTTGGGAAAATTTGTGATGTCAAGGATTTCCCTGAAGCAAGAAAACCAGCATATATTTTAACTATTGATTTTGGAAAATTAGGCGTTAGAAAAACTTCAGCTCAAGTTACTAATTATACACATGAAGAATTATTGGGACGTGAAATAGTTGCTGTTTTTAATTTTCTGCCAAAACAAATCGGACCTATTATGTCTGAAGTTTTAGTTTTAGGAGGTGTTGAAAAAGACGGGACCGTTCGCCTTTTGAAACCAGACCCTAGTTGTGAGCTAGGAAGTCGTGTTGGATGAATCCCTATATCGCTTTGATTAGACCTGGAAATGCCATTCTAACTGCAATAGCAGTCATAGCTGGTGCATTTATTGCAGCAGGGCCTGAAATAATTGAATTTCAAATTGAAATTGCTATTTGTTGTATATCTGCTATGATGCTAGTAGGGGGTGGAAATACATTAAATGATTACAATGATCGGGAGTCGGATAAAGAAAATCATCCAAATAGACCAATACCTTCTGGAGAAATATCTGCTGATACGGCCTTAAATTATTCCTATGCTTTGCTGGGATTGGGGCTTGCAATTTTATTTCTTGCTCCAAATATGATTGAAAATCTTGATTTGATGCCATTTGTAATTGCATTACTAGGGATAATAACTCTAACTGCCTATGAAAATGGATTAAAAGCTGCAGGAATTACTGGAAACATTGCTGTTGGGTTTATGTCTGGTGCTGTTTTTCTATATGCCGGAATGGCGGTTAACAATCCTGAATCCACAATATGGATATTTGGACTTGCTTTTCTTGCCACTATCGCCCGTGAAATAGTAAAAGATATTCAAGATTTAGAAGGCGATCGTGATAGGAAAACACTTCCTTCAAGAATTGGGATTGATTATTCATTAAATATAGCTATTTTGATACTTGGAATTGCAGTCGGCTTAAGTTATACTGCAACAAGTCAATTTGAAGAAATAGCATTGAATGTTTATATTGGGGGAATAACGTTTGCAAATGCAATTATGTTTTTTGGAACCTACAATGCAAAGAAAGGCAATTATTTCAAGGGACAGAAAAATATCAAACAAGGGATGGGGGTTGCCATGCTGGCTTTCATTCTTGCAGCTGGTTTAAGTTAAATTTTTTGCAGGATATATTAATATATGTGCATTTATACATATATTTAATGAACAGTTCTATTTTCAAGGCTCTTGGAAATGAAACAAGATTAAAAATTGTTCAAACTTTAATGATTAAAGAACACAATGTAACCGATTTGACTATTAGAGCGGGTAAGGATCAAACGACCGTCTCTAGGCATTTGGCTACATTAGTAAATTCAGAAATAATAAGTCAAAAGCGAGTTGGAAGAAATATTTTTTATAAAATTATTGATTCAGAAATGAAAGAATGGTTAAATTCTACAATAAATGTAAAAAATAAACATTATGAAAAGAAAGAACTTAGAAACAAAATAGAAGATTTTTTGAAAAAACAAAGAGTTAAAAATGAATGATGAATTGAATGAAATCAAAGAAGAACGGTTATTGAGACTACGAATTCTAGGAGAAAGATTGGATGAATCTATCAAGATACCTGGAACAAATTACAAAATAGGTCTTGACCCAATAATTGGAACTATACCTGTAATTGGTGATTTAATTGGGGGAGTTCTTTCAACCTATATTTTGTATTCAGGAATAAAAATGGGTGCGTCCCCTAAAATTGTAGCTCAAATGGCTACAAACATAGCCCTTGAGTTTGCTATTGGTTCAATCCCTATAGTTGGTGATGTTTTTGACGTTATCTGGAAAGCAAACATAAAAAATATAGAACTAATAGAAGAAACAACCTTTGATAATGAGGGAAATAATAGTATGAACTATTTGATAACCGCTACGCTAATTGTGGTATTACTAGGTATAATCCTAGTAATTTTAGGATTATTATCCTAAAAATTGTGAGTGTAGCAACTATTC
>CAJWUS010000182.1 GCA_913047525.1 uncultured Flavobacteriales bacterium
GAAAAACACTCTGATATTCAAAATGAATTAATAATTCACCTACTAATATACTGCCAAAACCGCTACCCAAGAGACTAAATGAGGACAATAAGCCCATTGTTCTAGCTCTTAATTGATAAGGAACTGTGTCTGCCACTATCGAACGGGCTCCTAAAAAGAAGGTCATGTATATTGGAATTATAAAGGCGAAAGTTATCAAATATATATTCTGTGTGAAAGAATAGATAATCATAGAAATAAAAACAAAAGTACAGGATACTCTAATAGCAAATTCCCTTGGATATTTATCAACTAATCTTCCAGCATATGGCGCTACCAAAGCATGTACTACTCCACTAAGCAATACTATAATCCCCATTCTGAAACTTGAACCAGCTACCTCGGTCAGATATATTGGAGAAAAACTTAGGAAAAACATATATCCCATAAACAAAATAAATGTTGTAGCAAATAGTCTTGACAATTTCCAGAAATAGGGAACAAAGTCTATGTCTATATCCTCTCTTACAACAGAGCGCTCTGTAGCACCCATATATCCAACAGTAGCAAAAATACCTAAGGATGCTGTTAAAAAGAAAGAAAAGATAACAGATGGATTAGCTGAGCCATAATCTGTGGAAACAATAAGAATACCTCCTAGAAAAGCTCCTGCACCCCAGCCAAATCCTAAGGCAGACTCTAACCATCCCATAAGAGTAGCTCTAGCTTTTGGATTGAGTTCAGAAAATAAAGTAGCCATTTGAACCATACCGCCCAAAAAAAAGGATTGAATGGTTCGAACTATTACCAAATTTATGGGCCCTAACCATGGTAATGGTATGTATAATACTGCTGAAACTATTGAACAAAGAACTACCACATATCTTCTATTCTTCCACTTGTCTGCAATGATTCCCCAAAAAGTAGATCCGGCAACAAGAGCAAAATTAGGCAGACCAACAACCAGACCCAAGGTCCTAAAATCCCCTAAAGCATTAGCCTGTAATCTTACTATAGCAAAAGATAATCCTGCTGTTATATTATAACATAATGCACCAAACAAGGCAAGACGGATTTTATTGTGCACACAATGGCAAAGAACTCACTATTTAGCCGGGTACGGCATCTTTTAGACTGGGTAGCTATAGTCATAAGAAGAAATATGGGTAGAGAAATGATTATCCTGAAATTTGGAGGTTCCGTGATAACTGACAAAAAAATGGAAATACCTACTATTAATCAAGATAACCTAAAGCGTATTGGAAGTATATTGAGTAAACATTCTCAGGATTTTATAATCGTACATGGTGCGGGCTCTTTTGGGCACCCCATAGCTAAAAAATTTGATTTGGCCAACGGATTGAATAGTAATCCTAATCAAAGAAAAGCAATAGAAGAAACACGAGAACAAGTATTAGAACTAAACCAAATCCTATGTAGCGATCTAAACAAAAGTGGTATACAAACAAAAACAATTATTCCCTCACAAACAATGAAGACAAATGGTCCCAAAAATATCAAAGAGGTCCCAATAGAACTTTTTGATGAGGGGTTAGAAACAGGAAAAACTCCTGTCACATTTGGGGATGTTACGGAAGACAACTTACAAGGAATCTGCATACTGAGTGGGGACGTTATTATGGAAGAACTAGTGAAACATTACAAACCTAAAATGTCTATTTTTGTAATGGATTATCCTGGAGTTTTTGATAGGAATCCCACAGATAAAGACGCCCATATTATTCCGGAAGTAACTTTGCAAACCCTAAAAATGTTAAAACAAGAAAATACGCACAAAGGTAATACAGATGTTACGGGAGGTTTAGTTGGAAAACTAGAATGTGCAATAGAAATGGCAAAACATAGCGAAACTTGGATAACCAATTTAGACCATTTAGATGACTTCTTAAGCGGGAAACCTAGAGGAAGTAGGGTGATATCCTGAAAGAACCCGGTGATGGTGATTTAGGAAAATTATTTCTCTCAATAATTGGCGATAAGTATACTATTTTGGAAGCTAATAAAAGATCAAAGTTAGACATTGAAAAAATAGCTGAACTTATATCAATACCAGGTTCAGAAGACTTTTTTAAAAAAGAAAATGAAAATGAATTGAAAATTCAATGCAAATATGGTTGGATTGCGAAAGGCATCTCTGAAAAAATTAGTCTTAGGAGTAAGGAAATAGATGAACTTACTAATATAATTGAAGAAAATATGGCCACACACGCTCTGAAATATTGGTCTGAAGACAACATAGTAAAAAGAGACCTCGAAGCGAGGACTGTTGGAGAATGGATTTATAATGAAATCAGTTTTCTAGCAGGCTTTGCTCTTTGGTTTCGAGAAAAAGAAAAAGATGGTGAATTAGATTTATCCAACCTCATCTCAGATGCCGTAGGTGAAAATGTGTCTGCATCAGGAGAAATTGAATTTGATACAAAAAGATTTGAGATATTAAAAAGTCTAACAAGTAATGCATTGTCAATACTCAGAGATATGAGTCCAGCTGGAAAAATAGCATACCGTAGTATGGATGTTGCTGTGATAAAAGGAATATCTG
>CAJWUS010000183.1 GCA_913047525.1 uncultured Flavobacteriales bacterium
AAAAGGGTCTCCGGTAATTCTTCATGATGTTTTAAATGATACAGCAAACCATGAAACTCATTTGCTGTTTAAAGAAGTGGTTTGTAGCTGGAAACATATATTTGATACACCGAGCGGGCTTGGCTTAATAGTTTTATGAAACCATTAATCAGCGTTATTATAGGAACATATAATCATTTATCATATTTGCAGCTTTGCTTGCTATCCTTGGAAAGGCAAACCTTCAATAATTTTGAAGTGATTATTGCGGATGATGGGTCTGGGTCGGAAATTAGAGAGTGGCTTAAAACTTATAGTGCTCGATTTTCCTTAAAACACTTATGGCAGGAGGACAAGGGTTTTAGAAAGTGCAAGATGTTAAATAGGGCTGTTCAAGAATCCAAATCAGATTATATCGTATTTATAGACGCAGATTGTATTTTGAGTAAGAATTTTCTTTCTGAACACTGGCGTTATCACGAAAAAGGAACTTTCTTGGGAGGAAGACGTGTATTGATAACAAAGGAGTTTGTAGAAAAAGTAACTGCTGAGATAATATTGGAAGGTAACTTTGATGGAATAAATCTATGGGGAATAAATCATATGCTTTCAGGTTATATTAAATACTATGAAGAAGCGTTAAGGCCGTTATATTATTTAAGAAAAAATAATTTCTTCAATTTAATGGGATGCAATTTCTCCATTCACAAATCTGACCTGCTTTTGGTGAGAGGATTTGATGAAGAATATGAAAGCAGGGGTGGGGGAGAAGATACCGATATTTCCTTGAGGTTAAAGACTGCCGGGTATAAGATGAAGTCAGTAAGATACCGAGCTATTCAGTTTCACCTCGGCCATGATATTCCTGAGGACAAATCAAAATCCGCAAAAATATTTTCTGAGAAAAAGAAAATGATTAAAACTGCTGCAGATGCTAAAAAGATTAAGATATCATTGAGCGATATTCATTAATCTATTTTTTAAGATGCAGAGAATTATTAAAATTTAATTAGTGGTACAACTTAAAGAGTTAAAATTGTGGAAATGGTTTAAAAACCCACACAATTCAAAGAATGAACAATGTGTTTTTTTTCATATCCCAAAATCTGCTGGCGTGTGGGTTCAGCACCTATTTGATCACTGGAACAACAAGTTGGGTAGAAAAATATTCTTAGCTTCGCCGCAACATTTTTTTTATTCATACGATTATAAGTGTGGCCTAAATGGCAGCATTAACTATGGAGGGATAAAAAAATATTTTAAAAGACATAATCTAAATAATTGTTTTACGATTTGTTCCATCAGAGATCCTTTTGAATGGTATCTTTCCTTCTTTATATGGTCGCATGGTGCGGATCCAGAGTCTTTTTCCAGGAAAGGCCTTGTTCCTCATTATTCTACTTTCGATAAATTTATTCTCGATAACAAAATAAATTATGTTGGGGCAGTTAGACCTCACTTGAATGCCTGCAATAGTTTTGTAAGACTGTCTTCTTTGAAAATGGATTTTGAACACTTAGTTTTAAATACATTCCCTGAATTAACGGACTTTGTTAAAGATTCATTTATTAATTTGGAGTCAATTAATAGTTTATCTAATGTAAAAAATGCAAAGCAACGAGATGCTTTGAACAACAGTGAATTAAAGAAAAAATTTAATGTTTATATAGATAATCACAAAACTGAAAATTTTTATACAGAAGAAATGATAAAATTAATTTATAAAAGAGATCAACTAATTTTTTACCTTTTAAATTTAGATAGTCCAATAATATTGCCTGAGCAAAAACTGTCGCAATATATTAATTCTCTCAAACTACATATCAATTTATAGATTATAAATGATCCACCTTTTAATTTGCCCACATGTTCTTGATTATGGCGGCTCACAAATAAGTGTTCATCACTGGGCAAAGCATTTAGATCCTTCAAAGTTTAAAATTACTATACTTGCTATGAAGGAGGGGGGGCTTTCAAATAAGTTTGAATCTAATTATTCAGTTTATTATGACGACATAGGCTATCCTAATGTTGAAAATTATATAAGAAGGTTTAAGCCAGATATACTCCATGCCTGTCCGGGAGGTGGTACCCCTCAAAAATATATTTCTAAAGCAGCGAAATTAGTTCCGGTTACGCAGACGATAATGTGTCCCAGGCTTGTATCAAACAAAAATGATGTTTCAGGTAGCATTGTGCTTTCAAAATATACTTTTTCACTTCAAAAAAACATAAAAGATGTTTTCCAGATTGATCCTCCTTTTGATATCACCGATTACGATACCAAACATTCAACAGAGTATTTTGGTTTGCCTGAAAATAAATTGATTGTTGGCTCGTTTGGAAACAACAGGCGTGAAAATTCTCATTTTATGAAAATTGTCAGATCTTATAAAAATAATGACGTCCATTTTGTAATAAAAACAAACAAAAAATATAAGTATTTATTTGGAAGAAAAAGAATTACTACAATAAATAGAAGTTTGAGCGAGAACGAGAAACTAAGTTTGATAAGATGTTTCGATATTTTTTTATACCCAACGTCTAATGAATCTTATGGG
>CAJWUS010000184.1 GCA_913047525.1 uncultured Flavobacteriales bacterium
CAAAAATGGAAGAAGTAAAAAGAGAAGGTGTTGATTTGATGATTGCATTGGATTTGTCTAATAGTATGTTGGCAGAAGATATTAAACCTAATCGTCTGGAAAGGGCAAGACAAGCTATCTCTAGATTAATTGATAAATTAGAAGGCGATAGAATCGGACTGATTGTTTTTGCTGGAGATGCTTATGTCCAACTTCCGATTACTACTGATTATTCAGCTGCAAAATTATTCTTATCTACAGTAAACACCAATATTGTGCCAAGTCAAGGAACTGCTATTGGGAAAGCAATAGATTTAAGTATCCGTTCGTTTGATATGGAAAACGGTCAAAACAAAGCCATCATTATAATTACAGATGGTGAGAATCATGAGGATGATGCATTGGAGCAAGCAAAACTAGTGAATGAGAAAGGGGTATTTGTGCATACTTTAGGGATGGGATTAAGTAAAGGTGGGCCAATCCCTATATATAATAAATATAAGAATAATACAGGTTACAGAAAAGACAAAGAAGGTAATACCATCATCAGTAAATTAAATGAACAAATGTTACAAGAAATTGCGTCTGCAGGAAATGGTACTTATGTAAGAGCAAACAACACTCAAGCAGGTTTGTCTACCCTATTTTCTGAGATAAATAAAATGGAAAAAAAGGAAATCGGGAGTATGGTGTTTACTGATTATAAAGATAGATTCCAACTCTTCTTATTCATTGCACTTTTATTATTATTTTTTGATTTAATTTTGCTTAGCAGAAAAAATAAATGGAATTATTAATATGAAAAATACTCTTTATATTTTTATACTTCTTTTGCCATTTTTTACAAGTGCACAAAACAAAAAAACACATTTACGAGATGGGAATAATTTGTATGAGGATAGTTTATTTAATGATGCAGAAATGAAATATAGAAAGTCCTTGGAAAAGGACCAAGATTATTTTACTGCTTCCTATAATTTAGCTGATGCAATTTATAAACAAGAAAGATTTGAGGAATCATCCTCACTTTTTGATGGTTTGATTGATAATGCAAAAACAAAAGATGAGAAGGCAAAATTGTACCATAATTTAGGAAATTCTTTATTCAAACAACAAAAATTAAAAGAGAGTATTCAAGCCTATAAAAATGCATTAAAAAATAATCCTAAAGATGAAGAAACAAGACATAATTTAGCGCTTGCACAAAAAATGTTGCAACAACAAAAAGAGAGCCAACAAGAGCAAGAAGAGAATCAAGAGGAGGAAAATCAGGAAGAAAAAGAGAAAAATCAGGAAGAACAGAAGCAGCAAGAACAGGAAGATAAACAAGAAAAGGAACAGAAACAAGAAGAACAACAGTCACAAGAGAAAGAAGATATGAGCAAGGAAGATGCAGAGAAAATGTTAGAGGCTTTGCAACAACAAGAGAAAGAATTACAAGAAAAAATGCAAAAGAAAAAAGTCAAAGGGAAAAAAGTCAAAGTGTTAAAAGATTGGTAAATTGAGAAAGATTCTATTCATATTATTTATAGGGATTACATTTTTTACAAATGGGCAAGATCTAGCATTTACTGCATCCATTAATAAAAACCCTGCTTTGCAAGGGGAAAGAATACAAATCGAATTTTCTATCAATGCTAAAGGAAAAGATTTTAGAGCCCCAAATTTCAAGAATTTCAGGATTATTAGTGGACCAAACCCATCTACTTCAAGTAGTTATTCATTTGTAAATGGGAAAAGTCAGAGTCAAACCACTACAACTTATTCTTATGTTATAATTGCACAGAAGGTAGGCAGCTTAACTATTGGTTCTGCTACAATTAATGTAAAAGGAAAGCAATATAAAAGCAATTCTATAAATATTGAAATTGTAAAAGATAATGTCCAAAAAAACAATCCAAATAGAACACTAAACTCAAAAAAATCTATAAATAAAGAGCAACTATATTTGAATGCTACTACCAACAAAAGAAAGATTTATCAAGGGGAACAAATTGTAGTTACTTATAAATTATTTACTAGAGTAGATCTAGCAAGTACTGATTTAAAAAATAATCCGGCACTTAATGGCTTTTGGACAGAAGATATTAAAGTAAACAATAAATTCAGGAGAGAAATTATTAATGGTATTCCTTACAATGTTGCAACGGTAAAAAAAGCATTACTTACTGCTCAAAAGTCTGGCAAATTACAAGTTGATCCCATGGAAATCCGAACACAAGTAAGGGTACAAAACAAAAATAATAGAAGAGACCCATTTGATCCTTTTAACATGTTCAACCAATATTCTACTATTGAAGAAGTTATAAGTTCTAAGCCAATTACAATAACTGTAGAACCACTTCCTACCCCAAAACCTACTTGTTTTTATGGAGGTGTTGGAAATTTGAAAATGGATGTAGAAGTAAATAATAAAACAATAAAAGCCAATGAGGCAATTAATTTTAAAATCACTATTTCTGGTAGTGGAAATTTAGCATTAATAGAGTCATTTGATATTGCATTCCCTCCTGACTTTGAAGTATACGATCCTAAAATAATCGAAAAAACCTTTAGTGCAA
>CAJWUS010000185.1 GCA_913047525.1 uncultured Flavobacteriales bacterium
ACTGTCTCAATTTGTATTTTTCGCAACCCTTTTTACTTATAATTTTCAGAGAATTGTTCGGTTAAGTAAAACACAAAACCAAGCTAGAAAAGATTGGTTGAACAAAAATAAATTAGCTGTATTTGTTCTTATAGCAATCAGTGCTTTAATAAGTATTTATCACTTCTTTGATTTTAAAACTAATACCCAAATTGCAATTGTTAGTGCTGGAATTTTATCTGTTTTGTATCCTTTTGGATTAAGAAAAATACCTTTTTCTAAAATCTTTATCATTTCATTAGTATGGACAATTAGCTCATTGTTTTTGCTTATTTTGGAGAATAATCTTCCTATTGATTCCAATGTTGGGTTTCATCTTATTGGGCGTTTTTTGTTTGTGTTTGCTATTGCCATTTCTTTTGATATTCGGGATTTAAGGTTTGATGATAAAAAACTTAAAACCATTCCGATAATTTTTGGCCAATCGAAAGCAAAACTTCTTGCAGTATTATCTCTATTGATTGCTGAAGGATTATATATTATTCAATACTTTGAAAAACAAATATCTTCTCAGTATTTAATCGGAATAATTATTTCATTTTTAATTACATCTTTTTTTATCATTAAATCTTCTGAAAAAAAATCAGATTTTTATTATTCTTTTTGGGTAGAAAGCATGAGTTTGCTTTTATATCTAATTTTAGGATTTTCTACTTTGATGTTATAAATCATATTCTTACATTTACGGCATTAAAAAACAATCAAATGCCAAGCAATATATCTTCAGTTCATTATATAAATTATCTTAAATTAGACTCTGTTTTAGACTCTCAACACCCAATTAGTAAGGATAAAGGAAATGAAGCACATGAAGAAATGCTATTTATCATCATTCATCAGACTTATGAATTGTGGTTTAAACAGATATTACATGAAGTAAATTCTGCAATGGAACTTTTTAAAGCAGATAAAATTGATGAAAGCAATCTTGGAGTTATAGTTAGTAGATTGGAAAGAGTAAATAAAATTATGACTACACTAGTTGGTCAGTTGGATATTTTAGAAACTATGACATCTTTGGATTTTTTAGATTTCCGTCATTATCTTTCTCCAGCATCTGGGTTTCAATCACATCAATTCAGAAAGTTAGAAGTCATGCTTGGTCTGAAAATTAAGAAAAGACATCAGTTTGGTGGATGCCCTTATCACTCACAATTTGAAGGAGAGAAGAAAGAAGAAATTTTAGAATTAGAAGAGAATAACTCTTTGTTTTCTTTGATAGAAAAATGGTTGGAGCGTATTCCTTTCTTAAAAATGGAAGGATTCGATTTCACTTCAAAATACGAATCGGCAGTAAATGAAATGTTAGAAAAAGAAATTTCAGGAATTAAATCTGCAAACTTAACGGATGAAGACAGAACTCTCAGAATAAGAATGATTGAAGAAAATAAAAAATATTTTGAAAGAGTGCTAAATGAATCCAAACATAATAGTGCAATTGAAAATGGGGAAACTTCACTTTCTTATAAGGCGACTATGTCGGCACTTTTAATCAATTTATATAGAGATGAGCCAATCTTACACTCTCCTTATAGATTACTTAAAAATTTGGTAGAATTTGATCATCAAATTGCAACTTGGAGATTCAGACATGTGCAAATGGTAGAAAAAATGTTAGGACAGAAAATTGGAACTGGAGGAAGTTCTGGTCAAGGATATTTGAAACAAACTGTCGATAAGCACAAACTATTTACCGATTTAGCAAATATTGCAACACTAATGATTTCCAGATCTTACTTACCAGAATTGCCTCAAAATATAAAAGATACTTTAGGATTTAATTATAAAAAATAAAATTATGAGAAAACTATTACTTCTATTATTTATTGTTTCTTCTTTTAATTCAAAAGGAACTATACATCAAATACAAGTGTGGAACGGCTACTATCAGTTTCTTCCACCAAACAATATTACAGTTCAATTAGGAGACACTATACAGTGGATACCTCTTGACCCTCCAACTATGACTCATACCATAACATCTGACAATATTCCTGCTGGAGCAGCTGCTTTTAATCAGATATGGCAATTGCCTTCAGATACTTTTTTCCAGTATATACCTCAAGTTGTAGGACTATATCAATATGTTTGTACTCCTCATATTAATTTTAATATGATTGGAGAGTTTATTGTTATTACTGGCACTACCACAATTAAAGAACACACGACAAACAAAGAACTACTTAAAATTACAGATATTTTAGGAAGAGAGAAAAAAGAGAAAAAAAACGAACTGCTCTTTTATATCTATGATGATGGAACAATAGAAAAAAGAATAAATATAGAATAAATGAATTTAGATTTAAAAAATAAAAATGCCATTGTATGCGGTAGCACTCAAGGAATTGGAGAAGCAGCAGCAATTGAATTGGCAAAACTTGGAGCAAACATTACTTTAATTGCCAGAAACGAAAGTAAATTATTAAATGTACTTAATGAGTTAGATAAATCTCAAGGGCAAATACATTCTTTTGTTTGTATTGATTTTTCGGACAC
>CAJWUS010000186.1 GCA_913047525.1 uncultured Flavobacteriales bacterium
TTGCAGCACTTATTGAATCATGACCACAACCAGCACAAAGTGTAGAAACAGGACCTTCATAGTCTCTCCTAGTAAGTCCCAATTTGTTCACTTTGAGTCTTGGGTGATAATTAACGGGTTTAGTTATATATGTCATCTTATTATTTTTTCATTATTTCTTTAACTTCTTTTTCTGCCAAATAACTACTTATTTCTGTGCTGATAAAATGAGCAGTTATTGGCATCCCATCAAAACAAAGCACTGAGATCATTTTATCTGGAACAACATTTGCTTCAGCTAATATCAATTTTTTCATTTGAGCATCTCTATTTTGTTCAACCACAAAAATTATATCATGATTTTCTATAAAATCATGTACTTCTTTACCAAAGGGGAAAGCTCTTATTCTCATAGAGTCTAAAATGATGCCATCTGAAGATAACTCATCAAGAGATTCAATCATTGAATAATCAGAGCCCCCAAAATAAATTACTCCTTTAGAATTATTAACTGACTTAATAATTGGTTTTGGAACTAATTTAGCTGCATTTTCATGCTTTTTTAATATTCTAGTCAAATTTCTTGAATTTACTTTTCCATCTTCCGTATAGACAGCATATTCATCATGAGAAGATCCTCTTGTAAAATAAGCTCCTTTCTGAGAATGTGTCCCCGGATAAGTACGGTATGGTATTCCATCTCCATCTACATCAAGATATCTTCCAAATTTTTCCATACTATCTAAATCCTTCTTAGTTAATACTTTACCTCTATCAAACATATATGTCTCTTCCCATTTAAATTCTTTTGTAGTAGAATCATTCATTCCAATATCTAAGTCTGAAAGAATAATGATAGGTGTTTGTAATCGATCAGCTAAATCAAATGCCATAACAGCAAATTCAAAACATTCAGTAGGATTGGAAGGAATAAGTAGAATATGTTTAGTGTCACCGTGGGAAGCATAAGCACAAGACAAAATATCTGATTGCTGAGTTCTTGTTGGCATTCCTGTTGAAGGTCCTCCTCTCTGAATATCAAATAACACTGTAGGCACTTCGGCAAAATAAGCTAATCCAAGAAATTCGGACATCAGTGAAACACCAGGACCACTGGTCGCAGTAAAAGCTCTTGCTCCATTCCAGTTAGCACCAATAACCATTCCAATAGCAGCCAATTCATCTTCTGCTTGAACATTTGCAAACTTGTTTTTTTGAGTTTTATTATCTACTCTCAATTTTTCACAATATTTTATAAATGACTCAGCTACAGAAGTGGATGGTGTAATTGGGTACCAAGCACAAACAGTAGCACCAGCATAAACACATCCCAATCCTGAAGCATCATTTCCATTAGTAAGAATCATCCCCTTGGTTTTATTTCTCTTATTAATTTTTATATTACACTTATCTTTGAGGTTTTTTTTTGCATAATTATATCCCATTTCTAATGCTTTAACATTAGGAATAATAAGTTTTTCTTTTCCTTTAAACTTCGCTGATATTAAATCAACATATACATTTATTCCCATGCCTAATAAGTAAGCTAAAGCACCAACGTATACAATGTTTTTAAAAAGAAGTCTTAATTTTGGATTTGAAAACTCACTAACACAAAGTTCTGTTAAAGGAATTTCCAAAATATTTATATCATCTCTACCAAAATCTCTTTTCCAAGAAGAATCATATAATAAATACCCTCCTGATCTTATTTCAGCAACATCTTCAGCATATGATTGAGGATTCATAGCCACTGCTATATCAACACCTTCTCTTCTTCCTAGATAGCCTTTTTCTGTAACCCTAATTTCAAACCAAGTAGGTAATCCTTGAATATTTGATGGAAAAATATTTTTTGGACTTACAGGAACTCCTAACCTAAAAACCCCTTTTGCAAACATTTGATTAGCACTCGTAGAACCCGATCCATTAGCATTTGCAAACTTAATTACAAATTCATTTATTGATTTTATTTTATGCATATTTAGGTTGATTATTTTTTATATCCATAGCTGTACAGTTTGAATATGTACGAGACTCCTCATATAAGAAAGTTTGCATATCCCATGCTGCAGTAGGGCATCTTTCTGCACATAATCCACAATGCACACACATATCTTCATCCTTAACCATTACTCTTTTAGTAGCTAATTGTTCAGAGACTAATAAATCTTGATCTTTATTAGTTGCAGGAACTCTCAATTTTTTTCTTAATTCTTCTTCAGAATCATTTGCAATAAAATTTATAGTATCGGTAGGACAAATATCCATACAAGCATCACATTCAATACACTTACTTTCTGTGAATACAGTTTGCACATCACAGTTAAGACATCTTTGGGCTTCTTCAAAAGCTAGTTTTTCATCATATCCAAGTTCAACTTCAATTTTTAAATTTTTTAATGATACTTTTTGATCTGCATGAGGAACTAAAAATCTTTTATCTTGAGAAACATCGTTATCATAAGACCATTCATGTACCCCCATTTTTTGACTTACTAAATTAGTCATAGGATCTGGCCTATTAGTTAAATCTT
>CAJWUS010000187.1 GCA_913047525.1 uncultured Flavobacteriales bacterium
GGATAAATCTTAGATTTTTGTCATTTAGTAAATCATCAAGGTTCTTTTTGTTAGGTGCACCTTGTTCCACTAACATTTCTATCAGCTTCTTTTCACCATATATCTTGCTTCCGGCAGCTAAAAGAAAACTAAGGCTTTCTTTTTTCTTTTCGTTATCCATATTTGTCCTTTAGATAATTCATGATTGCCATTATATCTTTGTTTGCAGCAATTGCAGTTTCTTCATCAATTATGTTTCCCATACCAACACACATAATTTTTTCATTTGAATAATTTCTCCAATCGCCTTTAATTTCATCCACTCGGTTTAGAATTATCATTCGGCTTTTGTCAGGAGTATTATGGGTAAGATAGTTCCATAACTCAATAAAATTTTCATCAGGCCTGTTTAGTCCGTTTCCTACAATAATCTGAACGTCTGCAATTTTAAGCCATTCAATCCAAGTTTTTCCCGTTGCAGTAGGTGCATCTATTTCATAGAACATAAATCCGTCTAATTCGCAAGAATAATCCAGCATCATATCAGGTACATTATTAGGTACAATGAAATTTTTTTGTGGTTTAGGCAAACTTCGCATGAAGGTTGATTTTCCAGCCCCCATAGGTCCTGTGACTAGAATATAGGTCATCTTTTTCCCTCTTTTATTGCTTTGAATATTCCCATTAAATTCTCATATTCACCTTCATCAGGGTTTCCTCTCGAAATAAGCCTTCTTAGTGTTGTTTTAGACCTAGCCAATTTCCTCTTAGGGTAGCTACTATCTTCTAGCATATTCATTATTCTTTCTACGAGTCTTTCGAATTCTTCTTGAGATACGGCCTTTCGTTTTTTTGGTCCTTTCACTTTTTCTTTACGCTTTATTTCGTAAAGTACAATTCCAACAGCATGTGACAAATTTAGAATAGGATAATCAGGATTTGTAGGAATTGTTAAGGTAACTTCACATAGTGCTAATTCTTCCTTGTATAATCCATAATTTTCTCTTCCAAAGACCAAGGCAGGATTATCTCTGTCTTCAATTATTTCGTTTATTTTCTTCACACTTCTAGGGGCTCTAAACCATCTCTTGTCTCCTTCGGTTTTTATTCCGCTTGTTCCTATTGCAATATCACAATCTGCCAATGCCTCTTTCATAGTTTCAAATCGTTTAAGATTTTCTAAAACTGGTCTACCTGATTTTGATCGTGCATATCCCTCGTCATTTATTTCACAGCCTTTGACCAGTGTTAAATCGTTGATTCCAAAATTGGCCATTACACGAGCAACAGCTCCCACATTTCCGGGATGTTGTGGTTCAACTAGGATAATTTTCATAATAGAATATTAGTCATCAGAACTTTCTTCAATTGATTCATCAAGTGAAGATAAAGAATTAATTTCAGCACTCATTTCATTAACCTTACCTGTAACTTCAACCGTCTTTTTATTTGCTTTTTTGATATGCTCTTTTAATGTACTGTACAGCTGTTCAAAATCTTTATATATTTTTTGTATTCGTAGGTGTGCATCTAGTATCTCATTATGCTTATTAGTCATATTTAGTGCCATTCTTACAATCTCAAGCATGTGCATGTTTGCCATGAGAGTCATTGGTGAGCTTATTACAACTCCTTGCGAAGCAGCCCTTCTAACTAATCCAGGTTCCTTATCAACTAGAAATTCATAAACAGCTGTAGAAGGTATATACATAAAAGCAAATTCATGAGTTCCTTTTCCAGGTTGTACGTAATCATTCTTAATTTTTGTAACATGAGTCTCGACGTCATTTCTAAATGTTTTACGTAAACCTTCAATGGTTGCCGTACGAGTTTCTGGAGTGTTTAGTATTTGTTCATAAGTACTGTAAACAAACTTTGAATCAACAATTAAAATTTTACCATCTGGAGTCCTGATATGTGCATCAGGTATTAGATTGCCCAATTCCTTAACTTTCTTACGAATATTAACTTCTGGAAATGCGGCACTAAGTTCCTCATCCAATTGCCATTCCCCCCATCCAGCTCTTTGACTTTTACTAGCTACCATTTGGTTAAATTGTTTAATTGCTTCTTCCATATCTTCAGATAGTTCTGTAAAAGCGCCTATTTTTTCACTAATCCCTTGTTTCGTTAAACTAGCATTTAAAGCATTTGTAACATCCTCGTTAGTAAGAATTTTAATTGCATTTTGTGTATCCTCAAAACTCAAAGGTTCGGTTTGAGGCAAATCGCTAATTTGCAATCCTCTTTGGTGATTGAGGTAGAGGCTGAAACTAATCAAAATAATTGTGATTATTAGAAGGCCAATGATTATTTCCTCTAACATTATGTTCCTAATTACCTTGACTAATTATTGTTTTGTCTAAATTTCTTTCATCGAAGATACTAATTCAGTCATCATTTTCTTACCATCACCAAATAGCATCATAGTTTTATCTTCATAGAAAAGATCGTTGTCAACACCTGCATATCCAACAGACAAGGATCTCTTTACCATTACGACAACTCTTGCTTTATCAGCATTAA
>CAJWUS010000188.1 GCA_913047525.1 uncultured Flavobacteriales bacterium
CTTAACTGAAAATTATATTTTGCTATTTGATTGAAAGAATCTTGGGTTATTTTCACATTTGGAGCTTTACACTCCACTATCATATTTGGTTTTCCATCAGTATTATACAGTACAATATCAGCTCTTGTCCGTAAATTATTATACTTTATTATTTTTTCCACTCTCATCAAGCCTAATGGATATTTTTTCTCAATATTTAGAAAGTGGATAAAGTGCTGCCTAACCCATTCTTCTGGAGTTAAAACAAAATATTTTTTTCTTACTATATCAAAAACTTGTGTAGTCCCTTCAACTAATTTAATTTTGAGGGCTGCTTTTGGCAACATTAATTGTGGCATTTTCATAAAAACAAATTAAGTGAAATTTCAAGACATCATATCATCTATAGAAAACAAAGTATACCATCCCGTGTATTTTCTTTGTGGGGAAGAGCCTTTTTATATAGATAAAATCACAGATTATATTACAGATAATGTTTTAGAGGCACAAGAGAAAGAGTTTAATCACTCTGTGCTTTACGGAAAAGAGGTGAATATAGCACAAATCATTGCGGAGGCAAAACAATTTCCATTTGGCTCCACCCATAGAGTAGTAATTGTAAAAGAAGCCCAAAATATCCGTAACATTGAAGACTTAGAAAACTATTTGAACAATCCTCAACCCTCTACTCTTTTGGTGATTTGCTACAAATACAAAAAACTGGACAAGCGAAAAAGGTTTACAAAAACCTTAGTAAAAAAAGCTTTGCTTTTTGAAAGCAAACGACTCTACGATAATCAAGTCCCGGATTGGATTGCAAAGTATTTGACAGAAAAAGGACATAAAATTGAAGAAAAGGCCAGCTTTATGTTGACAGAATTTTTAGGAACTGAGCTTGCCAATATCAGCAATGAATTGGATAAATTAACGCTAATTGTAAAAAAGGAAGAAAAAATTACTGCCGGTATTGTTGAGAAAAATATCGGTATCAGCAAGGACTATAATATCTTTGAATTTCAGCAGGCCTTAGGGGAAAAAAATATTTTAAAAGCAAACCAAATTGCAATGCATTTTGCAGCAAACCCTAAAAATCACCCTTTGGTTTTAACTTTAGGAATGCTCTTTTCCTTCTTTCAAAAAATAATGACATTTCACAGTTTAAAAGATAAAAGCAAAAACTCTGTGGCTGTCGAGCTAAAAGTTAACCCCTATTTCGTTCAGCAATACACGACAGCTGCAAGGCAGTATTCTCAAAATAAACTGTTTGATATTTTTACCCTCTTGAAAGTATATGATTTAAAATCCAAAGGGGTGAATAACACCAGCACAAATGATGGTGAATTACTAAAAGAACTTGTATATAAAATACTACACTAATTTCATTACATTTGCCACCAATTTTTATGAAAATTCAAAAACTTCTTTTTACCATAATAGTTCTGATTTTATCTGTTTCCGCTTTTGCGCAAAGCGGAACCATTAGAGGTTTTGTCTATAATAAAGAAAGTGGTGAGCCAATCATTTTCTGTAATGTCACCCTTAAAGGAACCTCTATGGGTGCCCCAACGGATGTAAATGGTTATTTTTCTATTGCCAAAGTACCGGCTGGCGATTATAAAATAATCGTTACTTATTTGGGCTTTGATTCCTTACAAGCAAATATACACCTTGCAGCTGGGAAAATCCTCACCAAAAGGTTTGAACTTTCTGAATCAAGTATACAATTGAGAGAGGTAAAAGTATCTGCCGAACGCCAAGAAATGAAAACGGAAGTAAAGGCTGCCGTAATTAAAATAACACCAAAAGATTTAGAGATGATTCCTAGCATTGGTGGCGAACCTGATTTGGCGCAATATTTGCAAATTGTTCCAGGAGTAGTTTTCACTGGTGACCAAGGCGGGCAGCTCTATATTAGAGGTGGTTCTCCCGTGCAAAATAAAGTTTTACTAGATGGAATGATAGTGTATAGCCCCTTTCATTCCATTGGATTATTTTCTGTTTTCGATACCGATATTATTAGAAATACGGATGTGTACACAGGAGGTTTTAGTGCGGAATATGGTGGAAGAATATCTTCCATTATGGATATTAAAACAAGAGATGGGAATAAGAAAAATTTTGAAGGAAAACTTTCTGCAAATACATTTGGCTCTAAATTATTAATGGAAGGCCCACTTAGCAAAACAGGAAAATCGTCATATGTATTTTCAGGAAAAACATCCTATTTGAATAAAAGTTCTGAGCTTTTTTACAAGCATCCTATTCTCTCCTTTGATGAAAAAGGACTTCCTTATTCTTATACTGATTTGTATGGAAAACTATCATTCCATGGAGGTAACGGAAGCAAACTAAACATCTTTGGATTTAACTTTACCGACCAAGTAAACTATTTTGAATTTAAAAAAGATAGTGGTGAGTTTATTTTAGATAATAATGGAAATAAAATGTTAGAAACAATAGCAGATTTACATTGGGATTCCAAAGGAGTTGGAAGCCAGTTTATACTTGTACCTGGAGGTTCGCCAA
>CAJWUS010000189.1 GCA_913047525.1 uncultured Flavobacteriales bacterium
ACAGAATCGCTTGAAGAACATGGTGATATTATCTGGCCATAGTTTAAAAAAGGAAGTAGTGCTAAAAATAAAATTAGTTTTTTCATTGATTTAAGTTTTAAGAGTAATACTTTTTCAAAGTATAAAAATGAAGTCAATAAAATTCTGAAGGATAAACTTAACCATGTTTACCCTTTATTGTACAGCAAATAAATTTTGAAATAAAGGTGCCGGAAGTGTATAAATATTATTGAATCATTTTTCTTGCAATTTCCAATATTCTGTCATCATCAATTTGTACATAGCCGCCATTTCTACCTCTTTCAATATGAATGCCAGCACTTGTGCCTTCTCCTTCCTTGTAATGTGTCCCGCCAAAATAGTTTCTAACGGTATCTTCTTCAATATCCAGTTTATCTGCAATTTTTTTCATACTACCGTTTGGTAATTTGTCTTTAAGTTCTCGGAGTTCATTAAATGTAATAATCATAGATTTTGGGTTTTTTAGTTGCCGATAAAGTTAAAACAATTTTTTTCACTTTTCAAAATTATTTTAGCATTTTCTTTTTATAAAAAATTACTCTCTTGGGAGGACTAAATTAAAAATATAAGTACTTTAATTTTGAGATTAATAAAAAATTTCTATTTTTATTGTCGCAAAATAAGACAAGCAAAACAAAACTCAAAAATATTACGACTATGAAAGTATTTCAGGCAAACGATATTAAAAACTTAGTGCTTATCGGAAGCACAAAATCAGGAAAAACTACCTTGGCCGAAACTATGATGTTTGAAGGAGGAGTAATTGAAAGAAGAGGAACGGTAGAGGAGAAAAACACCATTTCCGATTATCATGAAATAGAACACGATAGAGGGAATTCCGTTTATGCCACCTCACTGCATACCGAATGGAGAGGTACCAAACTAAACATTATTGATACGCCAGGTTTTGACGATTTTATTGGGGAAGTAGTCTCCTCCATGCGTGTTGCCGATACTTGTATAATGCTAATAAATGCCAAAAATGGCGTAGAGGTTGGTACAGAATTGCATTGGAATCACATCCAGCATTATAAAAAACCAATGCTTCTGGCTATCAATGCAGTTGATCATTCCCAGGCCGATTTTGATTCTGCTATTGTTGGAATGAAAGAGAGTTTCGGCAATGGGGTAACCATTATGCAATATCCAGTAAACCAAGGGGATGGTTTCAACAAAATAATTGATTTACTGAAAATGGTTATGTATGAGTTTCCAGAGGGAGGAGGTAAGCCTGCCAAGCACCCAATTCCAGAAGAAGAAAAAGAAAAAGCAGACAAACTGCACAATGAACTGGTAGAAAAAGCGGCCGAAAATGATGATGATTTAATGGAACTTTATTTTGATAAAGGAGAATTAGATGAAGATGAAATGCGAAAAGGACTTAGAATTGGCATGATGAAAAATGATGTGTATCCTGTTTTCTGTCTTTCGGCAAAACACAATATGGGGAGTGGAAGAATGATGGGATTTATTTCCAATGTATGCCCATCTGCTGCTGATATGCCAGCAGAACAATCTAAAAAAGGGGCTGATATTGTTTGCAGTTCTGATGGACCACTTTCCCTTTTCATTTTCAAAACAGTAATTGAACCACATTTGGGGGTTTTGTCTTTTTTCAAGGTAACTTCAGGTGTGCTTGAAACAGGTAAGGATTTGGTCAATCAACAAACGAGATCAAACGAAAGAATAAATCAGTTGCAAGTAATGGATGGCAACAAAAGAAATCCGGTGGATAAAATTTATGCTGGCGATATTGGCACAACCCTGAAATTAAAATCAACTAAAACCAACCATACTCTTCACGAAAAAGGGGAAGATTTTGCTATTAGTCCTATCGAATTTCCTGAACCAAGAGTTACCATGGCAATAGTAGTAGAAAATGAGGAAAATGAAGAAAAAGTAAGTGAAGCGCTTGATGATATCCAAAGAGAAGACCCAACCATTAAAGTATTTTATGCAAAGGAATTAAAGCAACTCATTATTCAAGGGCAAGGCGAATTACACCTTTCATTGGTAAAATGGCGATTAAAGCATTTATACAAATTGGTAATAGATTACAAACAACCAAAAATATCTTATCGAGAAACTATTCGAACTTCTGCACTTGCCAATTACAAACACAAAAAACAATCAGGTGGTGCTGGGCAGTTTGGGGAAGTGTACATTAAAATAGAGCCATTCAAAGAAGGAATGCCAGACCCAACTGAGTATAAAGTCAGAAAAAAAGAAGAAGTAGAGTTAGATTGGGGTGGAAAACTTATTTTCTATAATTGTATAGTAGGAGGTGTGATTGATGAAAGATACATTCCGGCAGTGCAAAAAGGTGTTTTGGAACTTATGAGTGAAGGCCCACTAACGAAATCCTATATCAGAGATGTTCGAGTAATGCTTTATGATGGAAAAATGCATCCAGTAGATTCTAATGATATCTCTTTTAAAATTGCAGGAAAAATGGCTTTTCGGGA
>CAJWUS010000190.1 GCA_913047525.1 uncultured Flavobacteriales bacterium
TAGAAATTCATCAGAAAAAATTATTTTTGGTGAAAATTACAATTATAAAAAAAATACTAATGGATTCGTTTATACTGATAAAACGGGTAAAATAAATTTACCATTGCCTAATTTGTTAGGAGATTTTCAGATCAGCAATGTTTCTACGGCTATTGCTGCCGCAAGAAATCTTGTTCAATTCAAAATAACAGAACAACATATAAAAAAAGCTATAACAAAAATAAAAAGCGAGGGAAGATTGCAAGCTATTACTAAAGGGAGGCTTAGGGAATGTGTTGCCGAGAACAATCAAATCTTAATTGATGGGGCCCACAATTCTTTGGCAGCTTCTGCGATCAGCGAATATTTGGAAACATTAGATGGAGGAAGAAAAATCTTTATGGTTCTTGGAATGATGGCAAACAAAGAACACAAGGAATTCATTCAACTATTTAAAAATAGAGTTCACTCTATAATTGCCTTGGATATTCCCAATCAGATTAACTTTATTCAAAAAGAAAAATTATCAAAAATTGCCCAATCTTGCGGTATCATGTCAAAAACAGAAAATTCTATTGAGGAAGCTTTAATAAATATTGCAAAGGAAGACAATAATGCAATAATTTTCTGTTCAGGAAGTTTATATTTTGCTTCGGAGATACTAAATTTAAATTAAATATTTTCTTTAATCCAAGAAACAATATTTGATTTTGTAGTAACGCCAACCTTTGTGGCTTTGAGTTCCCCATCTTTAAAAAGTAACATCGTTGGTATGCCCCTAACGCCATACTTCGTGGGTTGATTAGGATGTTCATCAATATTATGCTTAGCGATAACTACTTCGCTCATCTCATTAGAAATTTCTTCAAGAATGGGACCAACTTGCTTGCAGGGTCCGCACCACTCAGCCCAAAAATCAACCAAAGTCGGTTTGCTAGACTTTAAAACTTCAGTCTGAAAATTTTCGTCCGTAGTGTTTTTGGTAGCCATAAAATAATTTCAATTTATTAATTTTCAAACTAATGTCAACTAGCCTTTTGGTATTTTTTTTCCATATCTTCAACAAAAGAATTGATTTCCTCCAAAGCTTCTAGCTTAGCTTTATCTTCTTTAAATTTATTTCTTAATGTATCAATCTCGGAATAAGTTCTTGGAATCGTATTCCATTTTTCTTTATTGGTGCTTAAAACCCTGGAAGCAATTTCTTTATGAATTAAATTATATTCATTTTTTGGCAAGGACTCTGGACTTTCTTCATAGAGGATTTTTTTTCCAAAATATTGAAAACGTTCATCCTTAAATTTTTGAAGAACTGAAAATTTATCTTTCCAATCTACTTTGTGAAACTCTGGCATAATTGCGCTATCTTCTTTTGTGGCAAATTTTTTATATATCGATTCTTCTGCATAGACATCTAATTGAGAATCTAATTCTTGTTTTTCTCTTATATCATCTTCCAAAATTGAACTCACTTTATTAGCAAAATCTTTATTTTCTCTAATTAATTCAGCCCTTTCTCTCAATTTGGATAGGCCTAACTGTTTATAGTTATCAAAATTAATTCCGTAACTAGCGTTCATAATAATTGGATGTTTCTTGTGCTTAATTGTGCGCATCACTTTCGGTTTTACATCAAAAATCTCTTTTTTTAATTCTTGGATAGATAAGTTAAAATAGTAAGAAGGATCTGCCTTTAAATCAAAACAAAATGCATAATTCCAAGGATGCTGACAAAGATAAGTTAATACAAAAGGGATTGCTTTGCCTCCGTAAAAAAAATTGGTACAAAATAAAGTTTCTTCTTTAATGATTTGAAGACATTTATCTTTATTGGTTGTCATTAAGCTTGCCTTCCAAACGTTAGAAGCCTTTTTATTTAAAAGTTTTGCAATTCCAATGCTTGCTAAAACATCTCCCATAGCCGAGTGCGCTTTATCATGTTTGATATTATTCATGGGAGCCAGTTGTTCTAGCTTAAATAATGGATTATTTTTATCACTAATGGGAGTTTTAATACAATCAGGATAGTAAAGATGTGCGGCTCTTGCTAACCCTAAAAGATCTCCTCTTTCATTTCCATTTGTTACAGTTAAATAAGGATACTCAAGATTTTTAAATAAAGTTCTTCTTAAAAACTCCTCATCAAATTCTACAGAATTGTAACCAATAAAAATTGAGTTTTTCCACTGATTAAACTTATCCATCATTTGCCTGATCATTTGATAGTGGGATAAATTTCTTTCTTTTAGCATTTTTGAAGATGTCTTATTAACCAAAAGGGCCATAGCTTCTGGAATAATACCGGGACTTAACTTGCAACGACTTTCAAACCGGTCTAACTCTTGAAAATTATCATTGACGAGAACTGCCGCTGCTTCAATGATTTGGCCATACGAAACATTACTTGAGCATGTTTCAAAATCATAAAAAACGTAATTTGGCATTGAGTATTACTTATTGAAAGATTTTATTTTGTCAACG
>CAJWUS010000191.1 GCA_913047525.1 uncultured Flavobacteriales bacterium
AGAATAAAAGGAGTGTTAGTAGAAAGAGGTATGGAAGGTTTTACAACTCCTGAAACACATAACAAATGGAGTCTGAGAGCATCAGCAACTGGCGAGTTAGTTTTTGACAATGTAAAAATACCTAAAGATAACATTTTACCAAATAAAGATGGTTTAGGCGCTCCTTTAAGATGTCTGGATTCTGCAAGATACGGAATTGCTTGGGGGACAATAGGGACTGCAATGGATTGTTATGATACGGCTTTAAGATATGCTAAAGAAAGAATTCAATTTGGCAAACCAATTGCTTCTTTCCAATTACAACAAAAGAAATTGGCCGAAATGATTACTGAAATCACAAAAGCGCAATTGCTTACTTGGAGGTTGGGTGTTCTTAGAAATGAAGGCAGAGCAACTTCTGCCCAAATTTCAATGTGTAAAAGGAATAATGTAGATATGGCCCTTAAAATTGCTCGTGAAGCAAGACAAATTTTAGGTGCCATGGGAATTACAGGTGAGTATTCTATTATGAGACATATGATGAATTTAGAATCTGTAATCACCTATGAAGGGACTCATGATATTCACTTGCTTATTACAGGATTAGATATTACTGGAGAAAACGCTTTTAAATAATCTTATTCCCCTAACAGCTTAGTGGCTTCTAATAATTCTTGATACCAATCCTCTCCATATTTTCTAATGAGGGGTTCTCTTAAAAAGGCATAAAGCGGAGTTTCTAATTTACTACCACACTCACGTGCTGTTTTACAAATTTTTATTTTTTCATAATTTACCGCGTCAAAATCACGGTGCTCTTTTATTCTAATTGGAAATAAATGACAAGAAATTGGTTTTTTAAAATCTGTTTTTTTAGCAATGAACGCTTTTTCAATAGAGCATTTAATAATGCCATTTTCATAAATTACAAAAGCACATTCTCTATCGTTTACTAGTGTGGTTGTTAAATCGCCTTCAGAGTCGTATACAGCAACCCCCCGGTTCTCTATTTCGGCAATTCCCTCTTTTTTCATATAAGGCCTTACTTTATCATATATTTCGTTCAATATTTTTTCTTCTTCATCTAGCAATGGAGCCCCTGCGTCTCCTTCTACACAACACGCTCCTTTGCAAGCATTTAAATCGCACACAAAATGCTTTTCAAAAACATCCATTGAAATTATTTTATCTTCTACTTGAATCATAGCGCAAAAGTACGATTTTGATAACATAATTTATATTTTTGTAGCATGGCAAATTATGAAGACATATTTAAAAAAATCGTATCACATTGCAAAGAATATGGATATGTCTTTCAATCATCAGAGATTTATGATGGGCTGGCAGCAGCTTACGATTATGGACCGAATGGAGTAGAGTTAAAAAACAACATTAAAAACTATTGGTGGAAATCAATGGTAAATATGCACGAAAATATTGTGGGATTAGATTCCTCTATTTTTATGCACCCTACTACTTGGAAAGCTTCCGGACATGTGGATGCTTTTAACGATCCTTTAGTTGATAATAAAGATTCGAAAAAAAGATACCGTGCTGATGTTCTGATTGAAGATCATATTGCAAAGATTGAAGCAAAAATTGAGAAAGATTGCGTAAAAGCAGCTAAGAGATTTGGAGATGCTTTTAACAGAGAAGAATTTGTAACTACTAATGGAAGAATTTTAGAAAGACAGAAGAAAATTGATGAAATAAACTCGAAAATGAGTACTGCACTTACTGCAGGAAAATTAGATGATGTAAAAACATTAATTGAGGAGTTGGATATAAAATGCCCAGTTTCAGGGACAAATAATTGGACGGATGTTCGTCAGTTTAACTTGATGTTTAAAACACAAATGGGAGCAACTGCAGACGCTTCTTCTGATTTGTATTTACGACCAGAAACGGCACAAGGTATTTTTGTGAATTTCCTAAATGTACAAAAAACTACTCGTATGAAAATTCCTTTTGGGATTGCTCAAATCGGGAAAGCATTTAGGAATGAAATTGTAGCGCGTCAGTTTATTTTCAGAATGCGGGAGTTCGAACAAATGGAAATGCAATTTTTTGTTCGCCCAGGAGAGGAAATGAAATGGTACGAATACTGGAAAGAATTCCGTATGAAATGGCACAATTCACTAGGAATGGGAGAAGAAAATTATCGTTTTCATGAACATGAAAATTTAGCTCATTACGCAAATGCTGCTGCCGATATTGAATTCAAATTCCCATTCGGATTTAAGGAATTAGAGGGAATTCATTCTCGTACAGATTTTGATTTAAAAGCACATCAAGAACATTCAGGGAAAAAACTACAATATTTTGATCCTGAATTAGGAGAAAGTTATGTTCCTTATGTAGTAGAGACTTCAATTGGACTGGATAGAATGTTCCTTACGGTATTAAGTCATTCTTTCCGTGAAGAAGAATTAGAAAATGG
>CAJWUS010000192.1 GCA_913047525.1 uncultured Flavobacteriales bacterium
CCCGTTTACACGCTTTCCAAGCGTGCGCCTTCAGCCACTCGGCCACCTCACCAAAATTCTTGCAAAACTATCAAAATTTTATTGCTGTGCTTTTTAAAGAAGCTTAAACAAATTGCTTGCGTTTTTGTTTGTTATTTCTGCAATTTTATCCAAAGAAACGCCTTTTACTTCAGCTAATTTTTCAGCAATATTTATGATGTATTTGCTCTCATTTCTTTTACCCCTAAATGGTGCTGGTGTCAAATAAGGCGAATCAGTTTCCAAAATAAGATATTCTATGTCAATTTCCTTTATTGTATTTTCCAATCCTGAATTTTTAAATGTTAATACGCCACCAATTCCAAAATAAAAATTCTCCAAATCAGTAATTCTTTTGGCATCTCCCACATCTCCTGTAAAGCAGTGGAATACGCCACTCAAACTATCATCATTTAATTTTTCCACTATTTCAATGGCCTCATTAAAAGATTCCCGAACATGAATTACAATTGGTAATTGGTGTTTTTTTGCCAATTTTATTTGAGTTTCAAAAGCTTCTTTTTGAATATTCAAAGTAGTTTTGTCCCAATAAAGGTCCAAACCAATTTCGCCAACTGCAATAAATTTATTTTTTTCCAGCATCTGCTCCACATGTAAAAGCTCCTTGTCAATACTTTCTTTTTTTACATCACAAGGATGTAAGCCCATCATTGCAAAACAATTTTCAGGATATTTTCTGCACAATTCCATCATGGAATTTGTAGTTTCTGAACTTATGTTTGGTAAAAACATTTTATTTATACCACTGGCAATCGCATTGTTAATTACCAAGTCAATATCTTTATCAAATTGGTTTAAAAAAAGATGGGTGTGCGTATCAATAAATTTCATGGGCGCAAAATTAGAATAAAATAATTAGTTTTACCCCCAGTGCAAAAACCATTAAAAATATTAGTAGTTCGTTTTTCTTCCATTGGCGATATAGTGCTTACAACTCCAGTTGTGAGAGTATTGAAAAAACAGATAAATGCTGAGGTTCATTTTCTTACTTTCAGTAGGTACAAATGTATTTTAGTGAATAATCCTTATATTGATAATTTACATTTAATAGATAAAAATATAGAGGAGGTTTTATCTCAGCTAAAAAAAGAAAAGTATGATTTGCTTATTGACTTGCATCACAACTTCCGTACGCTTTCCCTGAAATTAAAATTAGGTGTAAAATCAAAAAATTTTAGAAAGTTAAATATTCAAAAATGGCTTTTGACTACTTTCAAAATTAATATTTTACCAAATATTCATATTGTTGATAGGTATTTGGAAACAATCAAACACCTTGAAATTACAAATGATAATTTGGGGATAGATTTTCTCCTAATGGATAAAGATAAAGTTGAAAATTTGCCAATTGAATATATTGTTTTTGCAATTGGCGGAAAGCATGAAACCAAAAAATTACCAACAGGAAAGATAATTTCTATTTGTAATAAACTGAACAATCAAATAATTCTGATTGGTGGAAAAGAAGATTTTTTGACAGCAGAAAAAATTGTTGCTACAACATCAAATACAAAAAATGCTTGTGGAAAATATAGTATTGGGCAGTCTGCTTTTATTATAAAAAATGCAAAATATGTGATATCGCACGATACCGGAATGATGCATATTGCTGCCGCTTTCAAAAAGAAAATTTATTCAGTTTGGGGTAATACTATTCCTGCTTTTGGGATGACTCCTTATTTGTCAGATGTTAGCTCCAAGATAATTGAGCTTAAAGATTTATCGTGCAGACCTTGTACGAAAATTGGGTTCGAAAAATGTCCAAAAGGACATTTTGACTGCATGAATAAAATAGACGAGAATTTATTTCTGGCTAAATAGCGCCTTCAGTTCAGAGGCGTCATTAGCCTTTAATTTTCCCGCCAAAATAAGTGATAGTTGCCTTCTTCTTAGAGCTCCTTCAAATCGTTTCTTTTCCAATGCTGTTTCCGGACTGACTTCTGAAACTTTTGATGGTTTTCCCATAGCATCAACAGCTACAAAGGTGTAAATAGCCTCATTGCATTTTGTTTTATCCCCGGATAATGTATCCTCAATCCAGACGTCAATAAATATTTCCATAGAGGAAGAAAATGCTCTGGAAATATTCGCTTCTAATGTAACAATGCTTCCTTTCGGAATAGGATGTTCGAATGACACATTGTTTACGGAAGCCGTCACACAAGTTCGGTTGCAATGTCTATGAGCTGTGATAGCAGCTGCAATATCCATCCAGTGTAAAAGCCGACCTCCCATCAAATTATTTAGGTTATTTGTATCGTTAGGCAACACAATCTCAGTAAGAGTTGCTCTACTTTCTTTTGG
>CAJWUS010000193.1 GCA_913047525.1 uncultured Flavobacteriales bacterium
TGCGTCATAGGGTTGTTAAAATTAGAAATTTCGAGTTTTCTAATTAAATCCTATGGTTTTTTGTATATGTTATATTTACTAGTAACTGGAGTAAAATATTTTCTAAAGAAATTAAAAAACAAAACCCCTTTTCTTTTTCTTTCTATAAACATATTTAAAATAATTGCATGTATTTTATTTTTACTACCTACCTTGAAAAACAAAACAGAAATCACAACTATTTACACCATACAGTTCTTTATTGCGTATTTTATATTTTTAGCAATAGAAATTATTGAAAATAACTACCAACAAAAAACGAATAATAATCTGTAGAAATACCATAAAAATATTTTGCATTTCAATTATTTATATATTTTTGCACCAATTTTAAAAAAGGGAGTAAGATGAGGCAACTTTTCAGATTAACAACATGTGTTTTAGCACTTATTTTTTTTACAATTAAAGCTTATTCTTTTGCTCCAAACACCGAACAAAGCAAGAAAAAAACAGAGACATATGATCCTGTTCCAAATATTATGCATCATATTGCTGATGCTCATGAGTGGCATTTGTGGGGGGAAAACGAACAATCAGTTAGTATTCCGCTTCCGGTAATTTTATACACTGCCGGACATTTGGATGTTTTTATGTCAAGCAAATTTCATCATGGACACTCTTCTGTTACAAAAGGGGATAGAATTTATATCATAGATTCTCATGGGTATATTCATGAAAAAAGCGGACTTTCTGTTATAGATATCTCGATCACAAAAAATGTAGCATCTATGCTTATTTCATTTCTAGTACTAATTTTAATTTTTTTTTCAGTAGCCAAGGGATACAACAAAAACGAAAGAGCTCCAAAAGGATTACAATCTTTTCTAGAACCCCTAATACTCTTTGTAAAAGATGATATTATAAAGGATAACATTGGTTCCAAGCACGAAAAATACAGTCCATTTTTATTAACAGTATTCTTTTTTATTTTGATAAATAATTTGATGGGAATGCTTCCGGGATCTGCTAATGTAACAGGAAATATTGCCGTAACATTAGTATTGTCAGTTTTTACATTTATTATTACAACTATTTCTGGAAATAAAAATTATTGGGGACATATTTTTAAACCGCCAGGAGTGCCAATAGTATTAATGCCCATTATGATTCCAATTGAAATTATAGGAATTTTCACAAAGCCGTTTGCTTTGATGATCAGATTGTTTGCAAATATTACAGCAGGACACATTATAATACTGAGTTTAATTTCTTTAATATTTATTGCACAGAGCGCAATGGGTAATGGAGGGGCCTGGGGAGTTGCTCCAGTTTCAGTTTTATTTGTATTATTTATTTATTGTATAGAATTATTAGTAGCTTTTTTACAGGCTTATATATTCACGCTTCTTTCGGCTGTTTTTATTGGCCTTGCGGTAGCGGAAGAACATTAATTATTAACCAATTGTTTAATTAAAACTAAATTAAAATGTTATTAGAAACACAAACAATGGATTTCGGAGCATTTGCAGCCATAGGGGCTGGATTAGCAGCTATAGGAGCTGGAATCGGAATCGGCATGATTGGAGGTAAAGCTCTTGAGGCAATGGCTCGTCAGCCAGAACATTCGGGAATGATCCAAACCAATATGTTTATTGCAGCAGCCCTTGTTGAAGGCGTTGCTTTATTTGGAGTGGTGGTTGCACTACTTAAGTAAAACGTATTAAACAATAATTACCCGCAAGGGTTGCTTGCAGGTAATTATTTAAAAAACAAAAATCATGGAATTAGTTACACCAGCAATAGGGCTTATCTTTTGGACTACAATAGTGTTTATCTTATTAGTTATTTTATTAAAGACATATGCTTGGAAACCAATTTTAACAGCTGTTAATAATAGAAATGAAAGCATTGAAAAAGCACTACAAACTGCCGAGAAAGCGAAAGTTGAAATGGAAAATTTAAATGCAGATAATGAAAGAATTTTAGCAGAAGCAAGAATGGAAAGGGATGGAATTTTAAAAGAAGCAAGAGAAATAAAAAACAATATTGTTAATGAAGCAAAAGAAAAAGCAAAAAAGGAGGCAGACAAAATTCTCACATCTTCAAAAGAGCAAATTATTAACGAAAAAATGAAAGCGCTTACAGAACTTAAAAATACAGTTGCAGAAATGTCAATTGAGATAGCTGAGAAAGTTTTAAAATCCGAATTATCTAACAAAGAAAAGCAAGAAGAATTAGTTACAAACGCTTTAAAAGAGACAGAATTAAATTAACCAAAAATGCAACAATCAAGAGTAACAATAAGATATGCTAAAGCGCTTTTATATTTAGCAATTGAGCAAAACTCATTAGAGCAAAC
>CAJWUS010000194.1 GCA_913047525.1 uncultured Flavobacteriales bacterium
AAGAAGTAAAACCGGTACAAAAATGTTTTTTTCATTTGCATTTCCACTTGGGATATTAACATTCATGAATTGGTTTATAGACAAAGGATTACCAATCCAGATAGATTTCAATACTATTTTTTATGGAGTTATGATTGGATTTTTCGGAACCATGATTTACTCATGGCTAAACACAATAGATAGCCCTACATTTTATTCAACATTACCTGTGAGCGTTTCAGATGTTATCAGGGCTAGACTATTTTTATTTTTTACCATAACATGGTGGATTCCTCTCTTATTTCTAACTCTGATTGCATACATGAGTTCAGAAATTAATCTATTGCCACTCGGAATTGTAGTTATGATTACAGTAGGAATGTATATTGTAAACTACACTGCATGGTCAACAGGTCTTAGGACAAATTCAGCTTTATTTGATGCGATAGTATTCCTAAAATTCTTTGTAGTCTCTGTACCTCCAATGATTGCTATGACCCTCATAAGTTTAGCTATACATTATAGTCTATCTGCTGTGTTGATTGCTCTATCCCTAATATGTGGCATTCTTGCTTTATTTAGTATGTTTTTCTATAATAGAATAGAAACAAAATGGAAAAACGAAACATTCGATTAAAAATAAATAGAACGTCTGAATATAAAAAACAATGACTAAAAAAAAAGAAAAGAAAGAAAAACCTACACCGAAGAAAAATAAAAAACAATACAAAAGAAGATTTATAGTAAACAAAAAATTAGAAGGCGACACTGGAACTATATTCATAGGATCTGAAGATCCTTTCATGTATTTTCCAGACATGATGTCTTACTTAGAAAGAGAAGAAATTATTGAAGTGAAATTGAAAGCTAGGGGGAAGTCAATTTCCAATGCAGTCAACATAGCAGAACAATTTAAAAATAGGTTCAAAGAACTTCATGCTGAAGTTAAAGATGTTAAAATAGGAACAGAAGATGTACCTAAAAAAGATAAAAAAGGGACGTTTCGTATGTCTTTCATTGAGATAACTGTTATTTCGAATAAAGATAATGAAGAAGACTAAGACTCTTCTTTGGTTTCAACCATATTTCGCCTTTCGTCCGAAGGTATAACTTGAAGTTGGCCTCCTTCAAAAGTCTGATTATAGGATTTGTCACTTATTTTTGAGAGTGCAATAGATAGTGCAGCCACTTCTGAATGTGGTTGATTGCCTATTGCAATATTATAATCAGAAAACTCAAAAACCCATGGAGGAACCTTTTCAGCACCGACTATGAATAATAAAGGCCCTTCACTATTTTTGATATTAGTAAGTTCAGCATCTATAGATATACCAAACATTGTCAAATGCACTATTGTGCCTTCCCATTTCTTTACAAAATTTTTTGGATTAGATAAAGCCTTTATTTCAAAATCACCCCCAAATTTTTTCCCTACATCTGAAACAGTATCTACAATCCTACTGTCAACTCTATGAAACGAAATTCTTGTAGCACCAAAGGCTCTTGCAGTCAAAGCCACATGTGTTGTTATTCTTTTATCCCTTTCAGGTCGATGACCTATGCGTAATACTTCGCAAATAACCATAACTGTTTACTCTGTTATACCTTCTTTGAAATTTCAGGAAAATCATCCTTAGATGTTCCTTCTTCGACCCTTTCATTTATTATTTCAAAGACTATACGCCCAATAAATCCTATCAAAAGACCTATTCCAATATACCAAAAACCCTGTGTATAATCTATCTCTTCGGATTCTGCCAATGCAGTTCTGACAACTACGCTAGACATTATCTCTATCATACCTGCAGTTATAGCTCCGAGACTTCCTACTGTAAAAATAAACCGTACAATATTTATATTAAAAACGCCATCTCTAACATATGCATCAATAGTTCTAGAAACTTCAATACTTGCAATTGCAAGCAAAAGATAAGGTAAAACTCCATTCCAACTAAGAAAAGCTAAAACCATTGCTGCAACAGATATCTCTTTAGTAAGATCCATTTGTTCCATACCCTGAGCTACCCCCACAACAAAAAGCAAAATAGCAAGTAACCAAACATACGAGTAAAGAGAAACCCTTTCTCCAGTTGTCAATAGCTCATTATAGAAATTTCTAAATTCATCCTCCCAACCTGCTACCTTAACTAAAAGATAACCACTAAGACTTACCCAAATAAGACCCGATGCAATATCAGATAAATCTAATATTTTTGCTAAACCCCAAACAAAAACGATAAGTGCAATAGGCAAAATAAATTGCCTCTGGACTTTAGGATCTTCCATTTTATGTATAATTGTGTATAATGTATCTTCTATAGGCCTAGCTTGCTGAACAACAACC
>CAJWUS010000195.1 GCA_913047525.1 uncultured Flavobacteriales bacterium
AAGCGTCTGTTACTGGTACTGCTAATATCATCATGACAGCTGCAATGGCAAAAGGAACAACTACAATCTATAATGCTGCTTGCGAGCCCTACTTACAACAATTATGTAAGATGCTCAATTCAATGGGTGCTAATATTACAGGGGTTGGATCAAATCTAATAACTATTGAAGGTGTTGAATGTCTTGGTGGTTGCACACACAGAATTCTTCCTGATATGATTGAGATTGGTTCATTTATTGGGCTTGCTGCAATCACAAAATCGGAGATTACAATTAAGAATGTAGCTTATGATGAGCTTGGAGTTATTCCTTCTGTATTTTCAAAACTTGGGATAAAAATAGAACGTAAAGGGGATGATATTTATATTCCATCTCAAGAAAGTTACGAAATCCAATCTTTTATTGATGGTTCTATTTTGACTATTTCTGACGCACCATGGCCAGGATTTACTCCTGATTTGCTTTCAATAGTTTTAGTTGTAGCTTCACAAGCAAAAGGAAGTGTCCTTATCCATCAGAAAATGTTTGAATCACGCCTTTTCTTTGTAGATAAACTCATTGATATGGGGGCTCAAATTATCCTTTGCGATCCGCACAGAGCAACAGTAATTGGCTTAGACCATAAATTCAAATTCAAAGCTACAACTATGACTTCTCCGGATATTCGAGCTGGAGTTTCACTTTTATTGGCTGCCCTTGCAGCTGATGGAGAAAGCACTATCCATAATGTAGAGCAAATTGATAGAGGCTATCAAAATATTGATGCCAGATTAAATGCCATTGGCGCACAAATTACTAGGTTAGATTAATTTGATAATGTGCTAATTTTTCCACAAACTAATTAACCACAAACAATCTCATGAAAAAACTATTCATTATTACACTACTAAATTGCTTCATTGCTACATCATCTTTCTCACAAGAAATAGGATTAAATATTGGAGATAAAGCGCCGGCATTGGCATACAAAAACCCAAATGGAAAAACCTTGAAATTATCTAGCTTGAAAGGTAAATTGGTGCTGATTGATTTTTGGGCAAGTTGGTGCGGACCGTGTAGAAAAGAAAATCCAAATCTGGTAAGTGCCTATCAAAAATATACTAAGAAAAATTTCAAGCACGGAAAAGGATTTGAGATTTATAGTTTATCGCTTGATTCCAAACAAAAAGCATGGGTAAAAGCCATTAATCAAGATCAGCTTTTCTGGGAATATCATGTCTCTGATTTGGGTGGCTGGCAATCTGCAGGTTCACAAAAATATGGCATTCGTTCTATTCCGAGTAATGTGCTGATTGATGGAAAAGGTATTATTGTTGCCAAAAATTTGAAAGGTCAGGCATTGCACAAATTTTTAGCAGCTGAATTAATCAAATAATCTTTACTGACAAATTGTCTAAATGAAAGCATTGGCAAAGTAATTGCAACTAACTCTTTACCAAAAGAAAAAATATAAACATGAGCAAGAAAAAGAAAGCAAAAGATAGTATAAAGCAAGAATCTGAAAAAATAGAAAAACAGGAAGAAAAACAGTTAACTGTTGAAGAATTTTTAGCTATTGAAAAAGATAAAAATTTGCGGCTGATTGCCGAATTTGACAATTTCAGAAAGAGAAATGCAAAAGAAAGGATAGAGCTTTTCGCAACTGCCGGGCAGGACATAATGACTATTTTACTGCCAATTCTGGACGATTTAGAAAGAGCTATTCAGGCTAATGAATATGATAAGAAACATGGAGTAGTACTTGTTTACAATAAATTAAAATCTTCATTAGAGACCAAAGGACTAGAAGAAATTGATTGCCCTATTGGAAAATCCTTGGATACCGAATTTCATGAAGCAATCAGTATGGTTGCGGTAGGAAAAAAGAAACAAAAAAATAAAATTATTGATATGGTAGAAAAAGGATATCTATTAGGAGGAAAGGTAATCCGACATGCCAAAGTAGTGGTTGCTAATTAAGAATAAGAAAATGGCAAAAAGAGATTATTATGAAGTTTTGGGAGTTGGTAAAAATGCGGATTCCAAAGAGATAAAAAAAGCATATCGAAAATTAGCGCTTAAATATCATCCAGACAAAAACCCTAACGACAAGCAAGCAGAAGAGAAATTTAAGGAAGCCGCAGAGGCTTATGAAGTACTAAGCAATGCAGAAAAGAAACAAAGATATGACCAATTCGGCCATGCAGGAATGAAAGGTGCTGCCGGTAGTGGATTTGGTGGTAGCATGGACATGGACGATATTTTTTCTCAGTTTGGGGATATTTTTGGGGGAGCCCATCCTTTTGAAAGTTTTTTTGGTGGTGGAACAAGAGGCAGGCA
>CAJWUS010000196.1 GCA_913047525.1 uncultured Flavobacteriales bacterium
CAACTTTCTTCTTTTATGCAAAAGGAAGATACAATTCTATTAAATTTTGGCTATCAAGGAATGGTTTCTGCCATTGATGCTTTGGTAGACAGGTATGATGTGATTATTTACGATAGTGAGGCTCACGCCTGTATTTTAGATGGGGTTCGCCTGCATTTAGGAAAACGATTTGTTTACAATCATAATGATATGCAAGGACTGGAAAAACAATTGCAAAGAGCAGAAAAAATAGCAAGTAAGAATGATGGTGGCATATTAGTTATTACAGAAGGTGTTTTTGGCATGTCGGGTGATTTGGGTAATCTGAAAAAAATAACTGGCCTAAAGAAAAAATATGACTTCCGCCTATTTGTAGATGATGCACATGGTTTTGGAACAATAGGAAAAACAGGAATAGGATGTGGAGAACAACTCGGCTGTCAAGATGAAATTGATGTATTGTTTGGAACTTTTGCAAAATCAATGGCAAGTATTGGTGCGTTTATCTCATCTACTGCTGATATAGTAGAATTTTTAAGATATAATATGCGTTCGCAAGTTTTTGCAAAATCATTACCAATGCCACTTGTGGAAGGTGCAATTAAAAGATTAGAATTACTTATCAGCCAACCAGAGTTAAAAGCAAAACTTTGGAAGATTGCTAATGCTTTGCAGAATGGATTGAGGGATGCTGGTTTTAATTTAGGAAACACACAATCGGCTATTACCCCAATTTATTTAAATGGAGGCCTGGCAGAAGCCACTAATTTAAGCTATGATTTAAGAGAAAATTATGGTGTTTTTTGTTCGGTTGTAACTTACCCTGTAGTAGCAAAAGACATCATTTTGTTACGACTGATACCAACTGCTACGCACACATTAGAAGATGTAGAACTTACGATAAATGCTTTTAAATCGATAAAAGACAAACTAAGCAGTGGAGAGTATGCATCCGAAATGATGGATTTTAATGATTAATAAATCTTTTAAGATTATTATAAGTTTCATCAGTAACCCCAACAAGTGGAGGCCTTAAAATATTCTTGCAAATTCCCATAATATTTAATGTTGCTTTTATTCCAGCAGGATTTCCATCTTTGTAAAGGGGTTCATAAATAGGGCTTAACTTTTCGTGCAATTGATTTACTTTTTCAATATCTCCTTTTAATCCAGTTCTAACCATATCAGAGAAAATTTGTGGATGCGATTGCCCTATAACTGAAATTACACCATCCCCTCCCATTCCTATCATTTTTGAGGTTAAGCCATCATCCCCTGATAAAACCAAAAAGTCTTTTGGTCTCCCTTTTATAATATTCTCAATTTGTTCTAGATTTTCTGAGGCCTCTTTTATTGCAACTATATTCTCAAAATCATTAGCTAATCTTAGAGTAGTTTCAGCAGAAATATTTGAGGCGGTACGCCCTGGAACATTGTATAAAATTATAGGCAGGGGACTTGCATCTGAAAGCATTTTATAATGTAAATAGATTCCTTCTTGTGTGGGCTTGTTGTAATAAGGAGAAACAGATAGAATAGCATCTATCCCATCAAAATTTGTGTTTTTTAATTCTTTTACTAAAGCAAAAGTGTTATTCCCGCCAACACCTTGAACAATTGGTAATCTGCCAGCATTTATTTTTTTACAAAAAGCAACCACTTCTTTTTTCTCCTGTTTAGTAAGAGTAGCGCTTTCTCCAGTTGTTCCTAACATCACTAAAAAATCTACTCCTCCAATAATGGTATAGTTTATAAGCTTTTCCAAACTAGTAAAATCAATGGAGAAATCTTCATTAAATGGAGTAACTAGTGCTATTCCCGTACCTTTTATTTTGTTCATTTTATTTATTAATCAGATTTAAATAGTGCTTGATTTCTTCCATTAAACGTTCTTCTCCTTTCTCTTTTTCTAGTTTTATCATTAAGTCATAAATTTCATACCCATCCTCAAATTGCCCAACCTTAAAATGCGCTAAAGAACTTGCTACCAAATACTTAATAGGTATGCAATTACTATCAGATAAGTTGATAAGAATATCATATTCTTTTTTTACAAAATTTTCTATAATGTAATTTTGTGGTTTGTAGTACCAATTCAAATCCTTCAGATAAAAAAAATCATAATTTAGTTTAGGAATATGACAATTATCTAATCTCTTTTTATTTACATAACCTAATGCCTTTACATCTTTCTTTAAATCAAAAAAATATTTAACAAATGGCTCAATTTTCTTAATTTGTTTAACATTGGTCGCCTCATATAATATACCAATGGACTTTGCTTTTTCCAGGTTACTTACCTCTTTTAATCGTTTGTTTGCTCTCAAATCTCTTTG
>CAJWUS010000197.1 GCA_913047525.1 uncultured Flavobacteriales bacterium
AGTAGCTATTTTTACAGCAATTTCAGATGAATAATACTTAGCCATTGCTCCCTCTAATGTCATTCGATCGCCCCTATTCTTTTTGTCAGCCGCATTGTAAATAAGCAGTTCTGAAGCTTCAATCTCTGTAGCCATATCTGCTAATTTAAAAGCTATAGCTTGAAAATGAGAAATAGGCTTGCCAAACTGCTCGCGTTCTTTTGAATATTGCAATGCAACTTGATAAGCTCCTTTTGCAATTCCTAAACCTAATGCAGCAATTGAAATTCTACCACCATCTAGAACTTTCATTGCTTGCATAAATCCTTTACCAATATCTCCTAAAATGTTTTCTTCAGGGATTCTACAGTTATCAAAAATAAGTTCAGCAGTTTCAGATGCTCGCATTCCTAATTTATCTTCTTTCTTCCCTGAAGAGAAACCAGGAATTCCTTTCTCAATAATAAAAGCTGTCATCCCATGAGAATCCCCTTTTTCACCAGTACGAGCAATTACAACAGCTACATCAGCCGTAATTGCATGAGTAATAAAATTCTTTGCGCCATTCAAAACCCATTCATCACCATCTTTTACCGCAGTAGTTGCCATACTTGCAGCATCAGAACCTGTATTATGTTCTGTTAACCCCCAAGCGCCAATCCACTCGGCTATTGCTAATTTAGGTAGCCATTTCTGTTTTTGCTCTTTATTTCCAAATTGTAAAATATGCCCTGAACAAAGGGAGTTATGTGCCGCCATAGAAAGCCCAATAGAAGGATCAAGAATAGACAACTGTTCAATAGCCGTTACATATTCAGTGTAGGAAAATCCAGAACCCCCGTACTCTGTTGGTACCAAAACTCCCATCAAGCCCAATTCTCCCAATTTCTTAAATACTTCTACAGGGAAAGTTTGAGTATCGTCCCACTCACGCACAAAAGGTGTGATATTTTGCTTGCCAAATTGCTGAATCATATCAGTAATCATTTTCTGGTTTTCGTTCGTATTAAAATCCATTGTTATTTAATAGTCTTTCAGACTTATGATATTGTCTGAATATTCTTTTAATTTTTCTTTTCCATTCAAAAAATCAAGAGAAACTACAAAAGCAAATCCTGCTACTTTTGCATCAAGTTGATTAATGAGTTCAGCAGCAGCACATGCTGTACCCCCAGTTGCTAACAAATCATCATGAACGAGCACATTCCAATCCTTTTGAATGTCATTTTTATGAATCTCAACTTCAGCAGAACCATATTCTAAGTCATATTTACACCTAAGTGTTTCGCCAGGAAGTTTTCCAACCTTTCTTATAGGAATAAATGGAATCCCAATTTTATTGGCAAGTAAAAATCCAAATAAAAATCCTCTGCTTTCAATACCGACTACAGCATCAATCTTAATCTGATTTATTTGCTTTACAAAAGAATCAATTATCTCATTTGTCAAATCATTATCCATCAATAAAGGGGTGACATCTTTGAAGTTAATTCCTTTCTTAGGAAAATTAGGAACTGTTCGTATCGCGTTATCTAATCTTTGGCTAATCATTCATTCTTAAATAAGGTGCAATTTTACGAAATTTTTCTGGGCTAATTGGTTTTATTTTCTGAATGTCTTTTAAGCTTTTGAAATCACCATGCTGAGTTCTATAATTTACTATCATTTTTGCCTCTTTATAATTAATATAAGGATGCTTCCTAAACTCATTAATTTCCGTTCTATTAATATTTATTTTCCTAATTCTTGTTGTGTCAATTTGAGTTTGAACCTTCAATTTTTCTAAATCTAATTTGTCTAAACCCCAAATTTCAAAGAACTGATTATAAGAAAGAAAGCCGCCTAATTCTTTGCGATATTTTATAATTTGTTTGGCATAAAAAGGACCTATTCCTTTTATGGAAATAAGTTGTAAGCTGTCAGCTTGATTGAGCTCAACAATTTTAACTATAGTTATTGGTTGGCTGTTATCAGCTTTTATTTCTTTCTTAGAAGTTTGCAGGTTATCTATTCTGGGAATTACAACATAATTTTTGATCTTATTATAGAAATCATCTCCAATAGCATAACATCTTTTTAGATCCTCTTTTTGTTTGAAATAACCACCACTATTTTGATAATTTCTAAGCACTTTTAATTTACCTTCAGATAGACCCAATGCTAACCACCCATTATCGTTCAAAGAATTGGGGTTAAACTTAAAAAGACTATCCTTATATTCGGATTTAGCATCTTCTTCAATGTATTTCAATTCAGCAATTGCTTTTTCAAATTCTGA
>CAJWUS010000198.1 GCA_913047525.1 uncultured Flavobacteriales bacterium
TGCCGAATTATCTTACAGCAAGGCAAATAAATGGGAAATTGATTATTAGTTTTTAGAAGATGGGAAGACAAAACAGGCGAAAACCAATATCTTTAAAAAATATTGAAATCATTGATACTGCTGGCAAAGGAAAATCAGTAGCAAAACATGAAGGTAGAGCTATCTTTGTACAAGGTGGTGTTCCGGGTGATATTTGTGATATTACTGTTTTTAAAAGAAGGAAGAAATATTGGGAGGCTCGTATAGAAAAGATCCATGAGTATTCTAAAAGAAGAAAAGAACCTCAGTGCGAGCATTTTGGAAACTGTGGTGGATGCAAATGGCAAAATATGAGTTACTCTTCCCAACTTGAATTTAAACAAAGTGAAGTTCTTAATCATCTAAAACGAATTGGAGGAATTGAACTACCCGCACATGAACAGATTTTAGCTAGTAAAGAGGAATACTACTACAGAAATAAGCTGGAATTTTCCTTCTCAAATAAAAGATGGCTAACACCAAAAGAGATACAGTCAGGAAAAGATATTTTAGAAAAAAATGCTTTAGGATTTCATGTGCCTGGCATGTTTGATAAGGTAATTGATTTGCAAAACTGTTATCTGCAAAAAGAACCTTCCAATGCTATTCGTCTTTCTGTAAAAAAGTTTGCTGATGAAAATGGGCTTACATATTTTGATATCAGAAATCAGAATGGACTTTTGAGAAATTTGATGATACGCACCTCTTCAACAAACGATTTAATGGTACTTCTTCAGTTTTTTAAGAATGAAAAAAACAAGATAAATTTGTTGATGGAACATCTCAAAGCTTCTTTTCCTGAAATCACTTCTTTGCTTTATGTAATTAACCAAAAAGCAAACGATACCATCTATGACCAAAAGGTAATTTGCTACAATGGAGAAGATCATATAATGGAAGAAATGGATGGATTAGTTTTTAAAATTGGTGCTAAATCTTTTTTCCAAACTAATTCAGAGCAAGCAAAAATTCTGTACCGAAAAGTAAAAGAGTTTGCTAAAATTACTACTGATGATTTGGTTTATGATTTATATACCGGAACCGGTACAATTGCACAGTATGTAGCAAAAGATGCTAAGAAAGTAGTTGGTATCGATTCTATAGAGGAAGGAATTAAAGCTGCTTACGAAAATGCAGAGAGAAACGATATAGACAATTGCACTTTTTATACAGGCGATATGAGAGAGATATTTTCAGATACCTTTATTTCAGAAAACGGAACTCCTGATGTAATTATAACTGACCCACCTAGAGATGGAATGCACAAAAAAGTAGTAGAACAGATATGTAAGATTGGAGCCAGAAGAGTCGTTTATGTAAGCTGTAATTCTGCCACTCAAGCACGTGATATAGCACTAATGGATAGTATGTATAAAATAACAGAAATACAAACAGTGGATATGTTTCCTCAAACCCACCATGCAGAAAACATTGTTATTTTAGAAAAGAAATAAATTTTTATTATGTTTGAATAAATTAATATTATGAAAAGACTACTACTTATATTACTTTGCTTACCGCTTTTATTTATAACCTGCAAGAAAGAAGAGGAAGAGCCTACTAACACAGGCAATAACACTAATTTAGCAATAGGTGATACTTATCAAGGTGGTATTATATTTTACTTGGATGGAAATGGAGGAGGCTTAATTGCAGCACCTTCAGACCAATCTACTGGTGCTGAATGGGGTTGTTATGGAACTGCCATTTCAGGAGCAGACGGATCAGGTATTGGAACAGGTAATCAAAACACAATTGATATATTAAATGGTTGCTCTCAATCAGGAATAGCTGCAGATATTTGTGCGAATTTAACTCTTGGAGGATACAGTGACTGGTTTCTTCCTTCAAAAGGTGAATGTCAAGAAATGCGTTTTAATATTGGTAAGGGAGATGTCTTAGGCTTAGGCAATATTGGCAGTTTTGCTGATTACAACTATTGGAGTTCTACAGAGTATGGTATTGGAGCCTTAATCGAAGGTTTCTATGTAACTAGCCCTAATCCAGATGGGGGGGATGCATATAAGAATGAAGATCTTTATGTGCGTGCTATTCGGGCTTTTTAAAAACGATAGATTAACAATGAAAGATATTTGGGGAAAATTAAAAGAACTTTATGATGCTAATCCTACCCTTTTTGGCATACTTCTTTTTATTGATTTAACTATTTTGTACTTTATTATTCAGTGGATTATCTCTTAAAGCAACTCTATTTTTTT
>CAJWUS010000199.1 GCA_913047525.1 uncultured Flavobacteriales bacterium
GTTGCATCTTAGCATATGATGCTTTTACAGACCAATCTTCACTTAACAAATATCTAGCTGATACTCTAGGCTGGAAGCTATAATTAGTTTTATTGTTAATCTTTTCCATTAAACCAATATTTGTAGTTGATGTATTATTTGCTAATGAATAATATCCAACATGCAAGCCGATATTTGCTTTCAATCTATTGGTAATTTTTACATTATCTTCAAAATAAAAAAACATCTCATGCACATTGGTATTTCCAGAAAAATTAATAACTGTATCAATATTAACATCTTGATTCAGAGTATCAAGTGCAGGAAAATCAATTGAGAAGTTTAAGTTTGATTCTCCGGGAAAGAAGTGATGATAAGTATAAGATGTTCCAAACTTTATGTCATGGTTTGGATTAGGAGCATAATCAAAATCTATTCTTCCTCCTAAATCTTCAATTCCAGACAAATAGCCGTAATCAATATTAAAATTTTCATCCCCAAACGTTGTAGATTGAGTAGATGAAATTCCAAAATCAGTATGGAAAGAATACCTACTATAGGTTAAAGTAGTATTACTAAAGAGTTTGTCTGAAAACAAATGATTCCATCTTAATGTAGAAGTAATATTACCATAACCTAATCCAAAATTTAAGGTTCCATCTTCAGATGAGCCCCCTCCTTTACCTCCTTCTCTACTACCATCATAATCCACACCAAAAGCATCATTACCCATATAAGCACTTAAATAAAGTCGGTCATTTTTGGATATTTTATGATTGATTTTTGCATTAAGATCATAAAAATATAAAGTAAGACTAGTGCTTGCAGGCATAAATGGTTTTACAAATAGATCAGCATAAGTTCTTCTTCCGGCTACTATAAAAGAGGTTCTATCTTTAATGATAGGTCCTTCAAGTGTTAACTTGGATGAAATTAGACCAATTGTTGCATCTCCTCTAAACTCTTTCATATTACCTTCTTTCATGTCAATCTGAAGAACAGATGATAATCTTCCGCCGAAACGAGCAGGGAATCCTCCTTTTGTAAGACGTACTGTTTTAATTGCATCTGCATTAAAAACAGAAAAAAGCCCCCCAATATGTGATGCGTTATAAACAGGCACACCATCTAAAAGTATTAAATTTTGATCAGGACCACCACCTCTAACATAAAAACCAGACGAACCTTCACTGGACTGTACTCCTGGAAGTAATTGTATTGCCTTTAAAACATCAACTTCACCCAAGAGAGCAGGAATTGTTTTTATTTGTTCAATAGGTATATCAATCATTGATGTTTGTGTTTTCTCTACAATACTTTTGTCTGCAGTAACAACTACTTCTTGTATATTAACTGTCGACAATTCAAATTCAACATCATATTTCTTACTATTAATGAGTTGAAAATTCTTATTCTCAGTTTGGTATCCTATAAAAGAATAAGATATATTATATGATCCTGATGGTAAAGTTAAGCTATAAAAACCATAAGTATTTGAGGTAACTCCAAGATCTAATTCTGTACAATATATATTTGCACCTACTATACTTTCTCCATTATTCTTATCGGTAATGTATCCACTAATAGTATGTTTATCTTGTCCAAAAACACTTGTAATAAATAAAAGGAATATGAAGAGAGATAAATAGTTTTTCATAATTACAAAATAACGAGTTTTTTTAAAAAGGATTATCTAGAATAAAAATTAAAATTATTTGAGGTAATTTATTTATTGAACAATGATTCCGTTCTTTTATGTAATGAAAGACAGTAGTACTTACCGCTAAAAAATAAAAGATCCTTAAATGCAGTGATTTTCAATTTCTTAGATATCTTATTTTTTATAAGTGTATAGATGTGCCTGTTTGTGAGCAACCCCTTTTTGTTTCTCATTAGTTTTTATTATTACACTATCTTTGCAAACTAATTTTTTAAATATGTTTTTATTTGCTGATAGTGGCTCTACTAAATGTAGTTGGGCTTTGTGTGATGAACAAGAGAATATTATTCTCAGATGTGATACTATAGGATTTAATCCCTATTTTATTGATAAGAAGAGTATATTAGAACATTTGAAAAACTCTGCTTTAGAAAAACATAAAGGGGAAATAGAAACTGTCTTCTTTTATGGAGCAGGATGCTCATCAGAAGATAAAAATAATATCATAAAAGAATCTCTCTCTGCATTCTTTAAGAGTACTGAAATAATTGTGAAACATGATATTGATGCTGCTTGCTATGCTATGTA
>CAJWUS010000200.1 GCA_913047525.1 uncultured Flavobacteriales bacterium
CGGCAAGTGAGCACACTGGTAAGCAGTCAGCAAAGTGCAGGGTATAAATCAGTACAATGGAATGCTACCAATGATAAAGGGGCACCAGTATCAGCAGGATTATATTTATATACGATACAGGCAGGTGAGTTCAGGCAAACGAAGAAGATGGTACTGCTAAAATAGATTTACCCTTTCTACAACAAAAAACCCCACATTCGTGGGGTTTTTTGTTTGTGGGATGATGGGTAGATTTGAATATATGCACAAAAAAGCCATTTTTATTCTACTACTGATTATTTATAGTGGTGATATAAGAACTCAAAACTTCGATGAATTACCACTTTATATTAGTCCTGGTTTGCAAATCGGATATCATTTTGGCAGCAATCTCTATTTTTCCTATCAAGTTACAACGGGTTTGTATGTAGATACCCCCCTCTCTTCCTGGCATCACAATAGGAAAAAGGCATTATTATTACAGATTCAGAAACAGGTTCAGAAAAGATAAAAAAGTAGAATCATTTACTTATTTAGATGGTCAAATAAATCTTGTGTTGGGTGGTTTTGGGGGTGGGAAAATGTGGAACTCGGATGGAGAAAGTTTTACCAAAACTAAATTGTGGGTCATAACCCCCGCAATTATTCTTTTTTCTTATGATTATGTTTCTTTTATAGATAAGTCAAACCATCATATTGGTGTATTTGGGGTTTTACCGTATCCCCTTGAAGGCTACCCATTTTTCGTTTGCTTTGCTAAAGGTACAAAGATTTCTATGGCTGATGAGTCTATAAAGGAAATCCAAGACATTGAAATAGGAGATTCTGTATTAAGTTATAATTTAAGTACATCGACTATAGAACCTGACGAAGTATTGGAACTACATACAGGTTTTAATAATAATATGATGGAAATGACATTCTCTGATGGGACCATCATCCATTCCACATTTGACCATCCTTATCGAGTAAAGCATAAAGGATGGTGTTCAATAAAACCTGATATGACTAATGACATACTCACAAATATCAAGGATGCTAAACAATTGGAGGTGGGAGATATATGCTTTTTATTGAAGGACGGAAAAATAACAGAAGTTGAATTTATTAGTTCTAAATCTATTCCTGATTTTCAGACTACATACACCATCAAGAAACTAAAGAAGAATAATACTTATTTTGCAGATGGTGTAATGGTTGGTTCAGAAACGCTGAAGGAAAAGAAACCCAATAGGTTCTTAAGTTTAATAAAATGATTAATTATATCAAGTAGCCCCACATTCGTGGGGTTTTCTGTTTGGGGATAATTATCTAATTGAATTCTAACATATTGACTTCAGTATTATTATTTTTCACAGTAAAATTGAAACCTAGATAGTTAAAACCGGAGATATTATGTACCAAACATCTTCCAAACTCATTCTCATGCTAGCATTATCTACGTTGAATGCACAAATAACCAAAGAATCATTTATTGGTGAATGGAATGTAGATAAAGAATCTTATTTAATACATTTAGAAAAACAGATGGGCGGACAAAAAATTAATTTGGATGATCCAAAGCTAAAAAAGAGTCGAATGTATTCCATGATAGTAGGTATGGTTGAGATGGCAGATCATTTTTCTTTTGTTTTTACAAAAGACTCTGCATTTGTTAAGGTGGGTCCAGGAGACCCCATTCCATCAGGAAACTGGGAGATTAACGGATCAGAAATCCATTTAATTGGGGATAGAAAATCTTTTGAAGAAAGAATGGGTAAAAAAATTTCCCTATTTACTGAAGATGAAATAAAAGAAATGCTGATAACAAAATTACTTTTTAAAAGAATAAGTGACTCTATAATGGAATTTGACTATGAGGAAAAAGGCAGACCTTTAAAATTCAATAAAAAATAATTTCACTACATCTTACAGGGGTGCTAATAAAATAGCATTAACAGAGAAATACACAGTTAATTATTATTTCTGTATCTCTACTCATCAAACCCAGGTCACCCGGGGTTGTTTGTTTGTGGGGAGGATGGATGGATTTGGATATTTAATTAAATATATTTGAACAGTATTGGTATTTATAACAAAATAATTCCGTCTGAAAAACGATGAAAAATCAATTTTATATTTGAATAATAGTGTATAAGAGCATAAAGCATATACTTACCGCATTTTTTTTGATATTTTCAATACTGTTTGGGCAATGAGCACTATGAAGTAATCCATCCTTGCCGGTCGGTGAGGCA
>CAJWUS010000201.1 GCA_913047525.1 uncultured Flavobacteriales bacterium
AAGATTCTGTATGGTGGGGTGATGTAAACTTATCTTTTGATGAAGATAAATTTGATACTCTACACAAAAAAGTATTAGACTACTTATGTTTCAAAGAGATGTATGTGCGAGATTCTTATGCATGTGCTGATGACAAATACCGTATTAACATTCGTGTGGTGAATGAATACCCTTGGAGCAATATGTTTGCTTACAATATGTTCTTACGCCCTACTGATGGTGAAATTGAAAATTTTGATGCTGAATGGACTATATTGAATGCTCCAGGATTTATGGCAGATGCAGAGGTTGATGGTACACGCCAGCATAACTTTGCGATTCTAAATTTTACAAAAAAAATAATCCTAATCGGTGGGACTGCTTACACTGGAGAAATTAAGAAAGGTATTTTTTCAGCTCTTAACTTTATTTTGCCACATCAAAAGAATGTGCTTGCTATGCATTGCAGTGCTAATGTTGGAAAAGAAGGAGATACAGCTATCTTCTTTGGATTATCTGGAACAGGAAAAACAACCTTATCTGCCGATCCGAATAGAGATTTGATTGGTGATGATGAGCATGGTTGGGATGGTGACACTGTATTTAACTTTGAAGGGGGATGTTATGCAAAATGTATTGATCTTTCTGCTGAGAAAGAACCAGATATTTTTGCTGCCGTTAAGCCAGGTGCACTTTTAGAGAACATCTCGTTTTTTGAAGGAACAAATGAACCAAACTATGAAGATGATACTATTACTCAGAATACAAGAGTAAGTTATCCTATCTATCATATTGATAATATTGCTAAACCATCATTAGGAAGAAACCCTAGAAATATTTTCTTTTTAACAGCTGATGCATTTGGTGTATTACCTCCAGTATCAAAACTTACAAGAGGACAAGCAATGTATCATTTTATCTCAGGTTATACTGCAAAAGTTGCTGGTACTGAGGCAGGTGTTACTGAGCCACAAACAACCTTCTCTGCTTGTTTTGGGGCTCCATTTATGCCTTTACACCCTACAAAGTATGCTGAGATGTTAGGAGAGAAAATGGATGAAAGTAATGTAAATGTATGGCTAATTAATACTGGCTGGTCAGGTGGTAAGTATGGTACCGGTGATAGAATCTCATTAAAATATACAAGAGCAATGATTACTTCAATCTTGAATGGGGAATTAGACAATGTAGATTTTACTACTCATGAAGTATTTGGATTACATATGCCAACTTCATGTCCTAATGTTCCTTCTGAAATATTAAGCCCAAAAAATACATGGGTAGATAAAAATGCATATAATTCAAAAGCAAATGAGTTAGCAAACGCTTTCAATAAGAATTTTGCACAATTTGCTGATAATGCAAATAATGAAATCCTAGATGCTGCACCAAAAGCAACAGTTAGGAGTTAAATTTATATATTAGATTATAGATGAAGCCGAGCAAATGCTTGGCTTTTTTTATATTTTTGAAAAATGCAATTATTTTACACAAATAGCACAGAAAACCATTTTACAATAAGCTCAGAAGAAAGCAAACATGCCATTAAAGTATTACGCAAAAAGGAGGGAGATTTTTTAAACTTTACAGATGGGAAAGGTAATCTCTTTATTGCTGAGATACTTATTGCAGATAGTAGAAAAACAAAAGTGAAAATTGTAAAAAGAGAAAAAAAAGATAAACAACATAAGTACTATTTACATATTGCCATTGCTCCTACCAAGAATATGGATAGGTACGAATGGTTCTTGGAAAAAGCTACTGAAATTGGTATTGATGAAATTACACCTATTATCTGTGAGTACTCTGAAAGAAAAATAATAAAACCTGAAAGATGTAATAGAATTTTGCTTTCAGCTATGAAGCAGTCGCTCAAATTCCATTTACCTAAACTGAATGAGGCAATTACATTAAAAGATTTCTTGAAGAAGGATTCTAAAGGAAATAAATATATTGCCCATTGTGAGGATTCAGAAAGAATTGAATTGAAAAATGAAAGAACAGAAAAGAGAACACTGATTTTAATAGGGCCTGAAGGTGACTTCTCTCCTGCTGAGATTGAGATGGCTTTGAAAAACCAATATAAAGCTGTAAGTTTGGGCAATAGTAGGTTAAGAACTGAGACTGCAGGAATTGTAGCTGTACACACCAAAAATATTAAATACAAACTAAAATTATGAAAAAACTACTACTTATATTACTTTGCTTGCCTATGATTGGGTTTGGGCAAA
>CAJWUS010000202.1 GCA_913047525.1 uncultured Flavobacteriales bacterium
AACCAACAATTTTTTGATAAGCACCATCCAAGTCTTTTCCTACTTTAAAGAAATAATTGTAAGCTGTAATATAGGAAAGATAAGTAGCGATTACCATTCCAGCAACGCCCAAATATCCAGCAAAACTTTCTTTTATTTTACTTCCAAATAGACCATTTATCACAAAAACTAAAAACGGAAAAAGGGCGATATATATAGTGTAAGAGAAGTCCATCATTAGTATTTCATCTGGTTAATATTTTCCACATCAATATTTTGAATGTTTCTATATATATTAATGATTATAGCAATTGCAACAGCTGCCTCAGCAGCTGCAATGCCAATTATAAACATGCTAAAAAAGTGTCCTTGCATATTTTCAGGATATAAATATTTATTAAAAGCAACAAAATTAATATTCACTGCATTTAAAATAAGCTCAATTGACATGAGCATGGTGATTAAGTTTTTACGAGTTAAAAAACCATAAGCCCCAATAAAAAACATAATGGTACTCATAGTCAAAATATAATATATGCTGATTCCCTCTATCATGCTTCTTCTTTTTTTGCAATGACAATTGCTCCAATCATTGCGGCTAATAATAACACAGAAATTACCTCAAATGGTAAAATATATCCATTGTCAGAATAAGAAAGAAGCGTCCTCCCAATTCCATGAATAGAACTATCAGTCGCTTGATTATTGGATGCTACAAATTGGAAATTATTTAAAGTGCTTAATACTAAAAATATTCCAAGTCCTGAACTCATGATCCCCAAAGCAATTTTTTTGACATTGATCTTATCTAAATTAGTGTTGATTTGATGAGTAAGTAAAATGGAGAAAATAATTAGCACAACAATACCTCCAGCATAAACTGTTAGCTGCACAGCTGCCAAGAAATTATAGTTAAACATGAAATAAATTCCAGCAGTGGCACCAAGAACAAAAAGTAAATAAACGGCTGCTCTTAATATCTTTTTAGTGGTAACAGTAAGAACTGAGAAAACTAAAATAACAATTGATAATATGTAGAATATAATCGCTTCCATTAATCTTCCACTCCTGGAGCTAATTTAGATCCGGGTCTGTTTAATACTGAGGTTAACAAACTTCTATCAAATACGGCATGTTCAAAGTTCCTTCCCATTTTTATGGCGTCTGTTGGGCAGGATTCTATACATAAGTTGCACATTGTACACATAGATAAATGATAAATAAATTTATCTATTTCTTTCTTTTTCTTTCCGGTTTCAGGATTTAGAACTCTATCGCTAATAATCTCAATTGATCCGTTAGGACAAGCGACTTCACATGCGGTACAACCTGTACATCTATGCTCATTATTTTTATCATGCAATAAAATAACTTCTCCTCTAAACCGATCAAACATTTTAAGTGTATTCTTATTCTCAGGATATTGCTGGGTTATAATTTCTTTTGGGTGAGAAATATAATAGCCGGTTACCCTCATACCCTTTAATAAGGATTTAAGCCCAACCAGAACTTCTTTTATATATGTGATTATACTTTTTATCATCTTAAAAATACCAACCATTTAATACAAAAAATGCCATTATCAAAATATTTATTAAATTTATAGGCAGCAGATATTTCCACTCCAAAGTCAATAATTGATCAATTCTCAATCTTGGAAAAGTCCATTTGAACCACATCATTAAAAAGATAATAAATGCAGTTTTACCAAAAAACCAAAAAATAGGTGGTATAAAATCCATAATAGAATTAAAACTTTCTAATGCTCCAAAATGAAGTGGCATCCAACCTCCTAAAAAGACAGTTGCTCCAATCGCAGCAACTATAAACATATTCATAAATTCTGCTAAAAAGAAAAAAGCAAATTTCAATCCTGAATATTCTGTATGGAAACCTGCTGTAAGTTCCGATTCTGCTTCTGCCAAATCAAATGGGCCTCTATTGGTTTCAGCAGTACTTGCAATAAGGAAAATAACAAAAGCAATAAAGGCAGGAATATGACCTCTAAAAAGCCACCAACCTTCTTTCTGACTTTCAATAATTTCAGAAAACTGCAAGCTTCCTGTTAGTACAATAATAGTAAGAAGGGAAAGCCCAACAGACAATTCATAACTGATAATTTGAGCACCACTCCGCATTGCTCCAATCAAGGAATATTTATTATTACTTGCCCAACCAGCCAATAAAACACCCACCACTCCAATA
>CAJWUS010000203.1 GCA_913047525.1 uncultured Flavobacteriales bacterium
CATAAATTAGGAGAATTTTCTCCAACAAGAACTTTTAGAGGTCATTCAGGAAATAGAAAATAGTAAAAAATGGGTGCAAGAAAAAGAATAAGTGCGAACGCAAGGAAAGAAGCTAATAAGAAAATAGCTTTTGCTAAGTTGAATAATTGTCCTACCTCACCAAGAAAAATGAGGTTAATTGCAGACTTAATTAGAGGAATGGATGTAGATAAAGCTTTAGCAGAATTAAAATTAAATCCAAAGGAAGCTTCAGGAAGAATGGAAAAATTATTACTTTCTGTACTATCTAATTGGGAAGCAAAGAATGAAGGGAAAAGAATGGATGATAGTAAGTTATATGTTTCTGAAGTGAAAGTGGATAGTGGTAGAATGCTTAAAAGAGTTCAGCCAGCACCCCAAGGAAGAGCACACAGAATAAGGAAAAGATCCAACCATGTAACATTGGTAGTGGATAGTAGAAATACAGATAATAATTAATATGGGACAAAAAACAAATCCGATAGGTAACAGATTGGGCTACATCAGAGGATGGGAGTCGAATTGGTATGGAGGTAAAGATTTTGGCGATAAACTTGCTGAAGATGATAAGATAAGAAAGTATATCAACATACGTTTGGCAAAAGCAAGCGTTTCGCGTATTGCAATTGAGCGCACAATGAAAATGATAACAGTAACTATTCATACTGCTCGCCCAGGAATTATTATTGGTAAAGGAGGACAGGAAGTTGAAACATTGAAAGAAGAATTGAAAAAGATTACTAAAAAAGATATTCAAGTAAATATATTTGAAGTAAAACGCCCTGAATTAGAAGCAACTTTGGTTGGCAGTTCTGTTGCAAGACAGATTGAAGGAAGAATATCGTATAAAAGAGCAATCAAGATGGCTATTGCATCTACAATGCGAATGGGTGCTGAAGGAATTAAAATTCAGATTTCAGGAAGATTGAATGGAGCGGAAATGGCTAGATCAGAAATGTTTAAAGATGGAAGAACTCCATTGCATACTTTTAGAGCAGATATTGATTATGCATTAGCAGAAGCGCAAACTACTTACGGAAAGATAGGTGTAAAAGTTTGGATTTGTAGAGGAGAAGTGTACGGAAAAAGAGATTTGATGCTTCATTTTAAAAGTTCAAAATCAAAAAAAGGAAATGATAGAAGGTCAAGAAGAAGATAGATTTTTTATAAAAGAAAAGGATTAAAAAATGTTACAACCAAAAAGAACAAAATTCAGGAAAATGCAAAAAGGCAAAATGAAGGGTAATGCCCAGAGGGGATCTACTTTGAATTTTGGAACCTTTGGAATTAAAGCACTTGAAGAATGTTGGATTACAGATCGTCAAATTGAGGCAGCTCGTGTTGCGGTAACTCGTTATATGAAAAGACAAGGACAAGTATGGATCAGGATTTTTCCGGACAAACCAATTACCAAAAAGCCTGCAGAAGTTAGGATGGGAAAAGGAAAAGGAGCCCCTGAATATTGGGCTGCGGTTGTTCGCCCTGGTAGAATTATGTTTGAAGTAGATGGAGTTGATTTTGAAACAGCAAAAGAAGCATTGCGTCTCGCTGCTCAAAAGCTTCCAATCACAACAAAGTTTGTTATTCAAAGAGAGTATAAAATAAAATCAGAATAGTAAGATGAAATCAAGTGTGTTAAGAGAAATGCCAGATAATGAACTCAACGATTTATTGATTGAATCAAGGGAGAAATTAGCTAAACTGAAAATGAGCCATGCTGTTTCCCCACTTGAGAATCCTCATATTATAAGGTTTACTAGAAAAGATATTGCTAGAGTTCTTACAGAGAAAAGAAGAAGAGAAATAGCAACTGAGAAAAATGAAAAATAAAATGGAAAGAAATTTAAGAAAAGAAAGAATAGGTTTGGTTTCGAGCAATAAGATGGATAAATCTATTGTTGTGAGAGTGGAAAGAAAAGTAAAACATCCACTATATGAAAAATTTGTGAAAAAAAGCAATAAGTTTGTTGCTCATGATGAAGAGAATACTTGTAATGAAGGAGATAAGGTTAAGATTATGGAAACACGTCCTGTAAGCAAGAATAAGAATTGGAGATTAGTAGAAATTTTAGAAAGAGCTAAGTAAAATGGTACAACAAGAATCAAGATTAAAAGTTGCTGATAATAGTGGAGCAAAGGA
>CAJWUS010000204.1 GCA_913047525.1 uncultured Flavobacteriales bacterium
TGGCAGGGGTGATGTGAAACAGACAACGACAGGGTTTCGAGGGCCGCTGATGGTGTAATCCCTCACCTCTGCCAAAAGCAAATTCCTATCCCTTTGATTTCCGTGTTTTATTAGCGGTTACTGTTTATAAAAATCAGATCTTCTTCACTCGAACAGCATTCAACCCTTTCAACCCTTGTTCCAATTCAAACGAAACTTTGTCGTTTTCCACTAATTCTTCCGTTAGGCTACTGACATGTACAAAGAACTTTTCATTCGTGTCATTTTCTTTAATGAACCCAAAGCCTTTTTCATCATTAAAAAATTCAACTTTACCTAATCGAATAGCATCCACTTCTTCTTTCTCTCTTTTTGGAACACCAATTTCTATGTCTTCTGCCTTTATTACTATTTTTTTTGTCGGATCCGGAGGCGTGTCAGTAGGATTTCCATATTCATCGACATAGGAAATCATATTTTCAAATCCAGATCTTTTTGGATTTGCCTTGCGTTCTTCTCGCCTTGCTTGCTTATCTTGACGTTTCTTTAAACGCTTTTTCTCTTTTTCTTTCTTGTTAAAGGATTCTTGTGATTTTCCCATCAATTATTTTTTTTGTTAAATGTTTGCTAACGGTTTGGCTATGCGCAGTGTCCCGAAGGGCATTGCGTATAGGTGTTGTTGTAAGTAGTTTAATTTTTAAAATAATTTTCAAAATCATCTTGTAATTTTTCAATCCCTCCAGGATATGAAGAGTTAAAAGCTTCAATGGAATTTTTACCATTTTTGATTTTAATTAAAAGATTATTTAAAATGATTCTATTTTCTTTGTATAAGAAATAAACCAAACAGTACGATACTGAACTTGAATAATAATTTGGTTTTAAATTTTTCTGTTTCCACTTGTCATTTGAGTATTTCAAAAACTCTTCTAATTTTAGTTCTTTTTTATTAATCCATTCTTTTACCCTAGCCACTTTGTGATTCTGAATTCCTTCTTTTACATGGTTATTAAAAGCATAGAAATATTCAAACCATTCAGCGAGTCCTTCATTTACCCATTTAGGGACAGGATTAACTACACTGCGAAGAATTAAATGACTCATTTCATGATTAATCGTTTTTAAAAATTTGTCATTCTTATATATAATCACAGTTTTTAAACTGGATGAATAGAAGCCAGTGTTTGATTTGGCACTAGATGACACCTGTTTTTGATATTTTTTATATTTCTGAAAATTATCAAATAGGGTTATTCGAAAAAAAACAGTGTCTAGTTCAAAAATACCTTGATAAAATTCTAATTCGAATTCAAGTATAGTTTGAATATATTGCTTTTCATCACTAGTAAGTTCACCACCAATTTCTTCTATTTTGATTGATTGTGAATAACCGGTAATGAATGGAATCATTAATAGTAATATGCAAATGAGTTTTTTCATAATTACTTACAACGTTGTGGCTAAACTGCGTTTCAATGCAGTTTAGGTTTTGTTGGCAAATCGTTTTTGTACTTCTTTATCATAGTCCAAGTTCTTAACTTTCAGTTTGGACAATCTAAATTAGCCCGTTAAATCTGCTCACTCCTCAATTCAGAAGTATTATCTCTATTTGATTCGTCCAAACTTGGAACGACTTAATGGAAGTAAATGGAATAAAATAGACACTTCCTGATTTAATGAATACGCCTGACTCTGTAGTTGATAAAGACGGATTTGTCCAATATTTATACCTATGTAAATTCGCAGAGGCATCATTATAATATATTTCAGTGTTAGATACTTCTATTCTTGTTATTGAATCAAGTGTAGTTCCAACTATTAGGAAAGCTTTGTCAAAATCCGATTTTGTTGTCTGGGCAACAGACACTGTTGAAATACCAAAAGTAAGGGCTATTGCAATAGCCAAATGCGCAATCAATTTTTTCATAATTATTTAGTTTTTATTGTTTATACTATTTTAATGTTTGCCAACGGCCCTGGCTAAGAAACGTGCGGGATTTGGAACACAATACCATCACGATAAATCCAGTGGTGATGGTGATGGTGGTGTAATACATGGCCCGGCCAATGCTGTCCATCCCGTCCCTGATATCGCCTGAGCCGTTGTTTGATCCCAGGCGGGGTGTTCTGTGG
>CAJWUS010000205.1 GCA_913047525.1 uncultured Flavobacteriales bacterium
AACAGCCACAGATCCTGCAATAAGCCCGCCATAAAAAGTAAGCCCACTAAAAGCCATTAATTGCACAATAGGGTCAGCTATAAAATCGCTAATATTTTCCAAATTATGAAAAACCTTTGCCCCAATTATTCCGCTAACTGCTGCAATCATAGTCATGTTGCCAACTAGTTCAAAAGGGCGAACCTCTTTTTCAATGAGCTTTGGTGATTCTAATTTGTCTTTGTTTTTTTCTTTCCACTTCAAATAGATGGATACTGCTGCAATAAGGATTCCCCCTATTAGATGTCCTCTCCCAGAGAGTATAAAGCCTTGTGGATTAGCTACTAAATCCGAATAATGAAATATTGCTTCTATACCTTTATATCCTAAAAGGAAACCTGTAAGAAGAGAAGAGAAGATCTCCGTTTTTGTAATACCTTCTCCAACAAGCTCTTTTACTTTAGTAGATGATATTATCCCTTCTTTCTCTTTTCGTTTTAGCTCTAAGGATAAAATAAGACTTGCTGCCAAGAATGCAATAGCCACAAAAAAACCAAAGGTTTGAATAGGAAGCGGGATTTGGATTCCAAACAAATCGTATATTAAGTGGCTTATTGTTGGGTACATATTTAGTTTTTATTTCTTAGTTTCTCTATCATTTAACTTCTGAAAGTATATTTGCATTTTCATCAAACGAAAGTAATTTTATTTTTAGTTTATGTTGCACGAATTCTTTAGAAAATGGAATTTTTACTTTGATGTAATTATCAGTAAATCCAAACAAGTAATCCTCTTTATTTTCTCTTTCAAAGAGTGCTGTCTGCTCAGTATCTATATATTTTTGATAAAAATTTCTTTGTAACTTATCAGACAAGATTCTTAATTGCTTGCTTCTTTCAGCCATTTTTCCCTTACTTACAACTCCATCTAATTTAATCGCCTCTGTGTTATCTCTTTCCGAATAACTAAAAACATGCAAATAGGAGATATGCAAATCTTTTATAAAATGAAGTGTTTTGTTAAATTCATTTTCATTCTCACCAGGAAAACCAACAATCACATCAGCACCTATACAAACATTTGGGATTCCTTTAGTAATAGCGTTAATTTTATCTTTGTAAAGTTTAGTGTTATATCTTCTTTTCATTTTACTCAAAATTATATCCGAACCTGATTGTAATGGAATATGAAAGTGAGGCATAAATTTATCGCTTTGTTTCACAAAATCAATTATTTCATTTGTAATTAAATTGGGTTCAATAGAAGAAATTCTATAGCGTTCAATCCCTTTTACTTTTTCTAATTCTTTTAAAAGTGCTGCAAAACCTCTTCCATTATCTTTATCCTTAAATTCCCCTATATTTACCCCTGTTAGTACAATTTCTTTAATATTATTTTTTGCAATTTCTTCAGCATTTTTTATGATATTTTCTATACTATCACATCTACTGTTTCCTCTTGCAAGAGGAATAGTACAATAGGTACAGGGATAATTGCAACCATCCTGAATTTTAAGAAATGAACGAGTTCTGTCATTCAAAGAAAAAGAATCATGATAATCCAAATGATTTATCTCACATCCATTAATTTTTTCCTTCCTTTTTTTGCTACTAAGAAGTTTTGGAATATTGAACTTTTCATTTGCTCCTAAAATCATGTCTACTCCATTAATTGCTGTTATCTCCACAGGTTTTAATTGTGCATAACAACCAGTTACAATTACTTTAGAATTAGGTGCTATTCTTTTCGCTTTACGGATAATCCTTCTACATTCTCTGTTGGCATTCTCAGTTACAGAGCAAGTATTAATTACATACAAATCAGCCTTTTGATTAAAGTTGATTTTTGTAAATCCAATAGCGCTTAATTGTCTTCCAATAGTGGAACTTTCTGAAAAATTTAGTTTACATCCTAAAGTATAAAATGCCACCGTTTTGTTCATGCTACAAAAGTAGAAAAACCTTTCTCAAATTTCACTTTTGTAACCTTTGATTCAATTCTTTCGTTTTTAAAATATATAGCAACTAAAACCCACAAAATATGATGTCACTAATTTTACTACACTATTTCTTCAAAATAAAATTTAATCTTAATACAAGTAAGATTACTTACTTTTTCCTAATCC
>CAJWUS010000206.1 GCA_913047525.1 uncultured Flavobacteriales bacterium
ATATCCAAAACTTTCAGAATATTCTTGGATTGCATAACCAATATCTCCTAATCTTCTACCAAAAATAGCCTGTTCAATTCCTTTATATAAAGATTCTTTAGTTACTATCAAAAGCTTTTTCACCTCCCCTCTTACATTACCAACTTCATAAGTATAAGCAGAATCCCCGTAAAAACCATTAATCAAAACACCACAATCAACTGAAAGTATATCTCCATCATTTAATGGTGTATTATTAGGAATTCCATGTACTACCTGTTCGTTTGGTGACATACATAAGGTATTAGGGAAACCTCCATAACCCTTAAAGGCTGGTACTGCTCCATTATCTCTTATAAACTCCTCAGCAATCTTATCTAATCCCAAAGTAGTAACTCCTGGTTTTATGAGCCCTGATATTTCCGCAAGGGTTTTTCCAACAAGCAAAGAACTTTCTCTAATTAAATCTATCTCTTCTTCTGATTTATAGTAAATCATAGCAAAAACTATGCTACTATACTGCCAGAAGACTTTCCTTTTATCCTTCCTGAATCCATTAATCCATCATAATGACGCATCAATAGATGACTCTCAATTTGTTGAAGAGTATCCAATACCACTCCTACCAAAATAAGTAATGATGTTCCTCCATAAAATTGAGAAAATTGTGCATTTACTCCAGCTTGCATTGCAAATGCTGGCAGAATAGCAACCACACCTAAAAATATACTCCCTGGTAAAGTAATTCTTGACATTACCGCATCCAAATATTCTGCAGTTTTTCGTCCTGGCTTTACCCCAGGAATAAATCCACCATTTCTTTTCATATCATCTGCCATTTGTTTAGGATTAACCGTAATTGCAGTATAAAAATAAGTGAATAAAACTACCATGATAAAGAAAGTAAAATTGTACCAAAATCCAGCAAAATCGGTAAATGTAGCTGCGAATCCTTGTAAGGTTTCAGAATCTGAGAAACCAACTAATGTAATAGGAACAAACATAATAGCTTGTGCAAAAATAATTGGCATTACACCTGCAGCATTTACTTTTAAAGGAATAAATTGTCTTACTCCGCCATACTGTTTGTTTCCTACTACTCTTTTAGCATATTGTACTGGAATTCTTCTTGTCCCTTGTACTAAAAGAATGGAAACCATAATTACTAATAAAAGTACTAACATTTCAACTAAGAAAAGCACCAAACCTCCACCTTGATCTTCCAATCCAGAAGCCAATTCCATCATTAATGATTGAGGCAGGTAAGCAATAATTCCTATCATAATCAAAAGTGAGATTCCATTTCCAATCCCTCTATCCGTAATTTTTTCACCAAGCCACATTACAAACATTGTACCAGTAACAAGCACAATGATAGATGATATCCAGAATATTCCTGGAGAAAGTAGAAAAGCTTCAGCTGGCAATGTTGCTTTTAGATTTGCAATATAACCAGGAGCTTGCCCTCCAGTAATAAGGATAGTTAAATATCTAGTAATATTGTTTATTTTTCTTCTTCCACTTTCTCCTTCTTTCTGTAATTTTTGGAAATATGGAATCGCCATACCTAATAACTGAATCACAATAGATGCAGAAATATACGGCATAATTCCCAACGCAAAAATTGACGCTTGAGAAAAAGCACCCCCTGTAAACATATTAAGCAAACCTAATAAACCATCAGAAGTTTGTTGTTGCAGATTCCCTAAAAGTGTAGGATCTACTCCTGGTAGCACCACAAAAGAACCAAAACGATAAATACCTATAAATGCCAAAGTAATAAGAATCCTAGTTCTAAGATCCTCAATATGCCAAATATTTTTTATGGTTTCTATTAACTTTTTCATCTTATTTTTCGCTTGTTATTGCAGTTCCTCCAGCTTTTTCAATAGCTATCTTTGCAGAAGCTGAAAAAGCATCTACAGAAATGTCTAATTTCGCTTTCAATTCTCCTCTTCCTAAAATTTTGATTAAGTCTTTCTTTTTAGCTAGTCCATTATCTATCAAAATTTGTTTATCTACTTTTGTTTTTATCTTCTTAGAATCTACTAGATCTTGTAATCTATCCAAATTAATCCCCTGATATTCTTTTCGGTTAGGGTTAGTAAAGCCAAATTTTGG
>CAJWUS010000207.1 GCA_913047525.1 uncultured Flavobacteriales bacterium
TAGAGCACCGGATTGTGGTTCCGGGGGTCGTGGGTTCGAATCCCATCATCCACCCAAAAAGAAAGGAGCTTTGACTCCTTTTTTTATTTCAAAAGTTGAAGTAAAATTCTTTTTAAAAGTACTGCAGGCTTAAACCCTGGTATATTTTTTACTTTTTTATGCTCTCCATCAATGATTACAATATAAGGATAGTAGTATTGCCCTTTAATAGATTCTGCTAGTTCATGATACAAATCGTGTCTGAAATTTGATCCTTGCTTAATAGGTTGCTGATTAAAATACTCTTTCCCATTATATATAATGGTATCTTTTGTTCGTCCATTTAGCATAACAGGAAAAAAGTTTTCATTAATCAATTTTATAATTTCAGGATTCTTGAGCGTTTCTTCTTTCATTCTATTGCAATCTGAACAACTATTACGAAAGAAAAAAATAAGCATATCGCTATCGTATTCTGCAGCTAATTCTTCTGCTTTTTCAAACTTTAACCATTGAATCTTGGTTTTCACCTCACCTTGTGAGAAAGCAGAAAAACTAAAAATAAGAAAACTAAGAAAAACTAGTTTCTTCATTTTCTTGGCTTGATGCATTTATCAGCTCCTGCAATCCAAGCTTTTGGACCGCCAGCTACATAACCTTGAGAACCAAGCTTCTGAAAATTAACTTTAGTATCTCTAATTTCAGGATTTACAAACCAAATAGTAGGGTAACCTCTTACGCCAAACATCTGTTGGAATTGTTTGTTTTGTTTTTGTAATTCGGCAGAAAGCTGAGTCCTTCTTGGAAAATCCAATTCTACTAGAACAACATTTTTATTTGCCCAGGTTATAAATTCAGGTTTAAAGAAAACTTCTTTTTGTAAGCGCTTACACCAACCACACCAATCACTTCCTGTAAAAAAAAAGAAAAGTGGTTTCCCAGATTTAACTGAGATATTAATGGCTTGATTCACATCTGTGTGCCACTCTAAAGGTTTCTGTTGCGTAAATCCATTTAACGATAATGCAACTAATAATACTACTATAAGATTCTTCATTTTATTGTTTTAATGTATGCCATGCATCAACTTTTTAATAAATGGGGAGATAATAATAACGAATAATGCAATAAATATTGTGACAAAACCAATTTGAGCATAAACACTATTGTATTGTAATAATGTAGCGACAGCCTCATTAGATGTGTCAGGGTTACCCATAAACCAATTCGATAAATCCGAAAGCCAGTTGCTTTCAATATTTTCATTGCCTGCTGTTGTTAGTTTTGCGATCATACCTGATATGTAGTGTGCAAAAGTTGAAGAAAGAAACCAAACTCCCATCATAAATGCTACTATTTTCTTTGGTGCTAATTCTGTAACTTTGGACAAACCTATAGGTGATAAAAACAATTCTCCAGTTGTAATTAAGAAATACCCTAAGAAAACAAACAAGAAAGGTACTTTACCGTTTTCACCTATAAAATGTGCAGTTGCTGCAAAGATTAAAAAGCCCAATCCAAGTTGAAAAATCCCTAAAGCAAACTTCATTGGGGTATTTGGATTTCTTTTAATCGATCCAAGTTTTGTCCACATCCAGCTAAAAGGGATCGCTAACAACACAATATATCCTGGATTTATTGCATTCGTTTGAGAAGCATTCATTCCAACTAAATTTACACATTTATCTGCCCAAACTGTAATAGAGCTTCCTGCTTGCTCAAAACAAGCCCAAAAGATTGTGCAAAATACAGCAAGTATCATGATTGCAGTCAAACGATCTCCACTTTGCTGATCTTTTTGTACAACTTTAAAATCATAAATCATATATCCTACATAGAGTAACACTATACCTCCTACAATTTGTAGTACATAGCCCAAAATCTCTGATTGAGTGTCAAGTATTATAAGATATGCAAAAACAGGAACTGCTAGAAAGCCAAGTGTATATATAAAATTAGACACAGAAAATCCAATAATTTTTTTGTTTATATATTCCGCAGGCTGAAGGCCTTTGTTTCCTAAAACATTTGCAGTAATTCCTTTCCAGAACACAACTATACCTGCAACCATTCCAATTCCAGCTGCTCCAAATCCATAATGCCAACCATACACTTC
>CAJWUS010000208.1 GCA_913047525.1 uncultured Flavobacteriales bacterium
AAATAATGTATAAAACCTTTTTCATCTTTTTTCTCTTTAGAAAGTTAAAGAAGAAGGACTAAAAAGTCATAAATTTCAGATTCATTCCTTTATATAATAGCAAACAATAGACACATTTCTAACATTTGTCAACACTTAATATACCTCTGTATAGAGATTTGATTTTCAAGGAAGTGGGAAGATTGTGGAGAGTGCCTGACTGTGAAGAATTAGTGGGGGTTCACATGTTTTTTGGTTTAGACATCGCTGGGACCAGCCGAAATCACCGAATCATCGATTTTATCTAATATGTTATTCTTCTTTTAGGAATTCATTATGCATGACATTAGGTCTCTCTCATCAACAATTTTGAGTTCGTATGGCAAAATATTGTTTGAAATTGACTTGGGTCCTTCTTCTATTCTGTATTTTCTGCCCGATTAAGATCCTTGGGCAATATGCATTACCTTCCTTGAACTCCAATACTCCTAATGTAAATCCAGCAGTTATTCCGTGGAGAACAAAATCATCAATCTCATTAGGCTCGGAATACAAGAAATTAGAATATGGCGAACCTAAATACTCAGTTGAAATTTCTTCAAAATATTATGGAATGTTTGCACTTGCTGGAGATTTAGTTCCAAAACGTGTCAGAACTGGTTTTGAAATAGTTTCTCGTGGAGTGAAAATAGATGCGACTAATTATAAAGGTATAACCATCGAGGGTATAGGTACCCTTGAGGGCACTCGTAGGAATACAAGGTCAACAAATGCGATTGACAAAGCTGCTGGAGCTTCAATAGGACCTATTTCTATAGGTTATACAGATGTAAGTAAAGTACACGTATCAATGGATGATGATATGACATACACATCACCAAATTACCTAAATACATATAAATTAGATTTGAGAATGGTTGATAATGGGGGTCGGGATGAGAAAGTGGAAAGATTAGGAGTTACGATTAGGCTAGGTAAAAGAGAAGGGTCACATTTAGTTATTGGTCATGGTACTAGAACTACCACTAGAACAAAAAACGATTTTTCTCGAAAGCAAATTGCATCACTTGTAAACAATAGTACTGGTGCAAATGTAAGTGGCTATCCAGAAACTAGTTTCCTCAATAGAACTTTTTCAGCTCATGAAGAAAAAGAAATTTTAACTGGGCTTGGATTTAGAAATGGGATAGATAAAGATAATAAATACCATTTTGAAGTTTTCAATATCCTTAAACCTAAAATCCATTTTTCAGATAATGATTCAAATTTATATACTTGGGGTGAGGAAAATACAAATGGCATAATCTTTGAGACACAAACAAAAAATTATTCTTTTCTCCTTGAAGGCAAACAAACGTTATTGAAAGGAGTTTGTAACTTTGGACCAATGTACTATTGCAGTCCTTCTTCTTCAGATTTAGGAGGAAACATGGCATATGGAATTGATACAAGTACCAAACAATTACAATTATCCATTGGTTTTTTTATAAATGTTTTTAGAATAACTTTAGGATTCGGAAATTCAGAAAGAACAATAATTAAACATAATGCAGCTTCTATTCTTTCAAATGATGCTTATTATTTATCTCATTCGTTTTTAATAAACTTAGGATATGAACTTTAGATGTCAATGAAGAATGGCTGGGTATTGTCCAGTCCCCAGTATTTGGTCCAACTTTACTTTTGCCAATATTTTGCCAATGAAAAATAATTAATGCTTAAAATATGTGTAAAAATAGGGGATTTTATAATGGTAGGATTGGAAATATTATGAAAGTAATTTGCCAATATTTTTTGTTCAATGGCAAAAAATTGGCAAATATTGAATTTGTTTGAATGTGGATTGACTGTAAGTAACTGATATTGTGGCGCACCAGATAGGACTTGAACCTATAACCTACTGATTAGAAGTCTGATGTAGTGGGTAAACAGGGATAGACTGCAACAAATAAGGATAACAATATCAGCAAGATGAGCGTTACTAACTATTGCAGATTCTCCCCAAATATGGCCTGTTTTTGTAAGCTAATGGCACAAAATTGGCACAAAAATTTTGCTCTCGTGCGTGCGTGTAGTGGTTTTTTAATGTGGTGGCTAATTAGTTAACATTGTT
>CAJWUS010000209.1 GCA_913047525.1 uncultured Flavobacteriales bacterium
TCTACCCTAGTAAGCCCAAATGCTTTAAAGTTATTACTTCCATCAAGCAAAGCAAAAACACTAGAGAAACAAACCATCTCAATATCAATTACTCCTGAAATTGATTTTTATATCAACGAAAATAAAGTAAACGAGACCTCTATTGAGCAAGAGCTTAAACTACTTATAGGAAATGAGGTGGAACCTGCTATAATTCTGCATACTGATAAGACAGTTGATATTGAACATGTGGTAAAGGTTATGGATATTGCATACCGCAACAAGTACAAAATTGTATTAGCTACAAAACCAAACTAAATGAGTTCATCTGCAAAGAAAGATAAACGAAAAGGGTTAGTTGGGACTATTTTGTTTCATGCTTTACTTATAGTTGCCTTTCTTTTTATGGGACTTACTTATCAAATACCGCCTCCTCCAGAAGAGGGTATTAGTATTAACTTTGGTTATATGGATGAAGGTATGAGTGAAACGGAGCCAGAGGATAAAGCAGAAATTCCTGAGCCTGTGCAAGAGGAAATTGTGGAAGAACAAAGCTCAGCAGAAGAGGAAGTAATCTCTCAAGAAGTAGAAGAAGCTCCAGCTGTAGAAAAAACAGAGCAAAAAAAGAAAGAACCAGAACCGGAGAAAAAAGAAGTAATTGAAGAAAAGAAACCAGAGGTAAACAAGAAAGCCCTTTACACTGGGAAAAAAGAAAATCAGGAAACAGATGAAGGAAACACTGATAAAAGTGGAAATAAAGGAGTGATTGATGGAGATCCAAAATCAGAAGTATACGAAGGTGGTGGAATAGGAGAAGATGGAACAGCTTATCAGTTAGGGGGAAGAAAAGTAGAATTTAAAGCAAAACCCATTTACAATTTACAAATTGAAGGAAAAGTAGTGGTACTTATCACTGTAGACAGATTAGGAAATGTGATAAATGCAATACCTGGAGCTAAAGGTTCTACAACACTTAATAAACAGCTATTGCAAAGAGCAAAGACTGCAGCACTGAATACCAAATTTAACCCTAAACAATCTGCACCGACAAGTCAGCAAGGTAAAATCATTTATCATTTCAGTTTGAACTGATGAATTATCAGGAAACTCTTAATTATCTTTTTAGTAAACTCCCAATGTACCAAAAAAACGGTGCTGCTGCTTACAAAGAAGATCTTGGCAATATAGTTGCAGCAAGTAAGGAATTAGAAAATCCTCACACAAAATTTAAAAGTATCCATATTGCTGGAACTAATGGGAAAGGATCGGTGGCGCATATGATTGCATCCATCATGCAAGAAAGTGGCTATAAAGTTGGTCTTTATACTTCTCCTCATCTTAAAGATTTCAGAGAAAGAATTAAAATAAATGGGATGATGATTTCTGAGGAATATGTGGTCAACTTTGTTGAAGAAAACAAAATCATCTTTGAAGAAATGAAACTTTCGTTCTTTGAATTTACAGTTGCTATGGCCTTTGATTATTTTGCTAAAGAAAAGGTTGATATTGCTATTGTTGAAACAGGTTTAGGTGGTAGATTAGATAGTACAAACATCATTAACCCTGAACTATCCATCATTACAAATATTGGTTTTGATCATACTAATTTATTAGGGGATACTTTAGAAAAAATTACAAGAGAAAAAGCCGGAATAATTAAAAAAGATACCACAATAATTATTGGAAGAAAACAAGAAGAAATTACTGAGATTTTTCGAAATATAGCAAAGCAAAAGAATGCAAATCTTTTTTATGCTGAATCGAAAGAAAAATATAAAACAGATCTGGAAGGAGAATATCAAAAAGAGAATATTGATACTGTAATTACAGCAATAAAAGAATTGCGAAATCAGAATTGGAAGATAACTGATAAAGATATTAGAAGTGGATTATTAAAAATAGTAAAAAACACTCAACTACTTGGAAGATGGCAAATCCTAAAAAAAGAACCTTTGACCATCTGTGATGCTGGGCATAATGAAGATGGAATAAAAGAAATTGTAAAGCAACTAAACAAACTACAATTTAAGAAACTACATTTTGTGTACGGCATTGTCAATGATAAAGACTTTGATAAAATTCTATCTCTTTTACCAAAGAATGCAGAA
>CAJWUS010000210.1 GCA_913047525.1 uncultured Flavobacteriales bacterium
TAGAAATAGCACGGAAAAAACTAGAGCGCATCTGCTGATGAATTGCATTGTCTTTTCCCAGACGCTCAGGATGAAATTGAACTGCTATCATAAAAGGATGTATTTCAGTATCCATAATAGCAGCCTCTGGCAAACCATCATAAGATCGAGCAATAATCCGTAAATTTTCAGAAATATCTTTAAGCCCTTGATGGTGCCAAGAATTCACCAAAAAAGTGTCTTTATATAATGGGAAAATTAAATTCGTATAATAAGGGTTGTTACAACTTAATGCAATTTCATGCATTACTTCTCCATTATTTCGGTGAATAACTGTAGTGCCAATTTCTGATGGGATATCACCATACAAAGTTCCTCCACTTGCAACATTCATCATTTGCATCCCTCTACAAACCCCAACAAGTGGCAATTGATTCTTAAAAGCAAAATCAAATAACTTACGTTCTAATGTATCTCTTGAAAAATTAATAGTCCCACAAACTTTTATATTGGCAGTATCATTGTATTCAAGAGGATTTATATCCTCTCCTCCGGTTAAGATAATGCCATCAGCTAATGCCAATATGCTATCCGTATTTTTAATAGTGTAAGCATCTAGTATAATTACATTTTCATCTTCTATCCATTTTACATAATTTGAAGATGCCTTAGATAAAATGATTGTTTTTTGTTGCTCGTTTTGATAGGCCTCATTATGGCATGCACATAAAGTGAAGATGCAAAGTAATATAAGTAGTAGTTTTTTCATTGTTAATCTATTGTTTTAAAGTCTTCAAACTTAAGAATTTTTCTTAACGAATCCATAATCAATCTTATTCATCACAGATATATTTAGTTAATTCCATTTTTTAAATCCTCTTGTAATCTGCACTTTTCATTTTATTGCAAAAATGTGTCATTTTTGTGCAAAAACAGTCATTTTATTGCAAATAAATGCATTTTAATGATATTTTTACTAATATTTATATTGCAAAATAGCGCTTTTTATTAAAAATTACTAAAATAGCGCTCCTATAATTCACTAAAAATGCACAAAAATGCACAAAAATGCACAAAAACTATACTAAACTGTGTATTTTTTGCATTATTTTGTCGCTTCTCCATATTTTTTCAATATCAGGAATACTCATAATGCTCTGCATCAGTTTTTCTTGTTTAATTCCAATTTCCCAAGCCTCAGAATAAGGGGTATTAGTAAAACTAACCATAGAATAAAGTGGCACCCATTTATCTGGATATAAATTAGCGAATTTTTGTTCAATTTTTTTCTGCAATAAAAACAAAGGATCAGCAGTTTTATCCCTCATTACCACATAGTTTTGAATAGACAAATCCTGAACCCCATCACCATTAGGCTTTCTGACTCTTGTATATTCATCAAAACAAGACTTTAAATCATCCTTATGCTTATCTAAAAGCTCATCTAAGATTCTACAATCTTCAAACCCCGCATTCATTCCCTGCCCATAAAAAGGAACAGTAGCATGGGCGGCATCTCCAATTAGGATTGTTTCTCCTCTGACATTCCATGGATATGTTCTAATAATCCCTAAAGAAGAGGTCGGATTGTTTTCCCATTGCTGAAATAAATCAGGAACTAGTGGCGAAAAATCTGGAAAAATTGTATTAAAGTAGCTTTCAACCTCTTCCTTTGTATTCAGGTTCTCAAAAGAATCCTTCCCAACTGTTGGCGCGAAAAGGGTGCAAGTAAAACTCCCATCTAAATTTGCAAGTGCAATAAGCATAAATTCACCTCTTGGCCAAATATGTAATGCATTTTTATCAATTAAATGAGCCCCATTAACTCCTGCAGGAATGAGTAACTCTTTATAAGAATGCTCGATTTTAATCAATTTGAAATCATGCTCTAATTTCTGAATCATTTTATTTCTAACTTCTGATAAAGCCCCGTCAGCACCAATAATAATATCAGAATTTATAGTATTTATTTCTTTAGTGATGGTATTTTCAAATGTTACCGATTTAGCATCAAAATCAACATCTGTACAGAATTGATTAAACTCCAATTTTGCCCCTTTCTTTTCTGCAAGCTCCATCATGAGCG
>CAJWUS010000211.1 GCA_913047525.1 uncultured Flavobacteriales bacterium
TATACTCTTGTCATTTGTTTGCGATTCTCATTTCCTCTCCAATATGCACCTGCAATATTTAGTAATTTTAAAGCTTTAATTTTTCCTGTGTTTGGAATATGAGGTCCTTTGCATAAATCGGTAAAGTTCCCTTGTGTATAGAAGGTGATTTCTCCATCTTCTAGATCTTCAAGAAGTTCCAATTTATACTCATCATCTTTATCTTTAAAGTAAGCAATTGCATCTTTTTTTGAAATCTTCTTTCGATTATACTCATTTTTTTGAGATGCTAGGTCCTTCATTTTTAGCTCAATTTCTGGAAAATTATCTGATGAAAGCACACGGTCATCACCTAAATCGATATCGTAATAGAATCCATTATCTATAGATGGGCCAATACCCAGCTTTACACCAGGATAGAGGGATTCTAATGCCTCTGCCATAAGATGAGCTGAAGAATGCCAGAAACTCATTTTACCATCTTTATCGTTCCAAGTATGTAAGGTCAGTGTGGAGTCAACGGTGATAGGACGATTAGCATCCCAAACTTCTCCATTTACATTTGCAGAAAGCACATCTCGTGCAAGACCCTCAGAGATACCCATGGCTACATCCATAGCTGAAGTTCCACTTTCTACTTGTTTTATGCTTCCATCAGGAAGAGTAATATTAATCATTAGATTTTATTATTTAAAGAAGCAAAGATAGAAAATGCATTTATTTTAACTTTGAATAACGCCAGGATTATAAGCTTCTTTAATTGGAGCATGATTGGCTGCTTCAATTCCCATAGAAATTACTTTCCTGGTTTCTAATGGGTCAATTATTGCATCTGTCCATAAACGGGAAGCTGCATAATAAGGAGAAGTCTGTTTGTTGTATTTATCAGTAATGATTTTTAAAAGTTGCTTTTCTTTTCTCTTATCTATTTCTTCTCCATTAGCTTTTAAAGAGGCTTTTTCAATCTGTAACAATACCTTTGCAGCTTGTTCTCCTCCCATAACGGCTAATTCAGCAGTAGGCCATGCTACAATTAATCTAGGATCATAAGCTTTTCCGCACATAGCATAGTTCCCAGCTCCATAAGAATTTCCTATGATAAATGTAAATTTCGGAACTACAGAATTTGCCATGGCATTTACCATTTTAGCACCATCTTTAATAATACCGTCATGTTCAGATTTAGAACCCACCATAAAACCAGTAACATCTTGCAAAAAAACCAATGGTATTTTTTTTTGGTTGCAATTAGCAATAAAACGAGCTGCTTTATCCGCTGAATCGGAATATATAACCCCGCCAAATTGCATTTCTCCTTTTTTAGTTTTAATCATTTTTCTCTGATTAGCCACAATGCCAACTGCCCAGCCATCAACTCTAGCATACCCACAAACTAAAGATTTACCATAGCTTTTTTTGTATTCCTCAAATTCGGATTTATCTATCAAGCGCGAAATGATTTCTTTCATGTCATATGGCTTAGCTCTATTACTTGGTATAAGCCCATAAATTTCCTTTTCGTTTTTTTCTGGAGGATGTGATTCTGTACAGTTAAAACCGGCTTTCTCGTAATCACCAATTTTATCCATTATAGCACGGATTTTATTTAATGCATCCTTATCATTTTTGGATTTATAATCGGTAACTCCAGAAATTTCACAATGGGTAGTAGCGCCACCCAGAGTCTCATTATCAATTTTTTCTCCAATAGCTGCTTTCACCAAATAACTCCCTGCTAAAAAGATTGATGCTGTTTTGTCTACAATAATGGCTTCATCACTCATAATAGGTAAATAAGCGCCACCTGCAACACAACTACCCATAATGGCAGCTATTTGAGTAATTCCCATAGAACTCATTCGGGCATTATTTCTAAAGATTCTTCCAAAATGTTCTTTGTCTGGGAAAATCTCATCCTGCATTGGTAAGAAAACACCCGCACTATCTACTAAATAAATAATAGGCAATCTGTTTTCCATTGCTATCTCTTGTAAACGTAAGTTTTTCTTTCCTGTAATAGGGAACCAGGCCCCTGCTTTTACAGTAGCATCATTGGCCACCACAACACATTGCCTTTC
>CAJWUS010000212.1 GCA_913047525.1 uncultured Flavobacteriales bacterium
TAGCATTTGTTCACTACATATACATGAGAGGCATTTGGGTTGAGACAGGAGATACACCAACAGTATACAGATATATTGATTGGTTAATCACTATTCCAATGCAGATTATTGCATTCTATTTAATTTTAGCTGCTATTAGAAAAGTTTCAGGAGCTATGTTCTGGAGATTGCTAATTGCTTCAGTAGTAATGTTAGTCGGCGGATACTTAGGTGAAGCCGGTTATATACAAGAATTTGTTGGTTTCATAATTTTAATGGCAGGTTGGATATATATTCTGTTCGAAATCTTTGCTGGAGAAGCTGGAAGATTGGCTGCGAAAGGTGGTAACAAAGCTGTAACAACTGCTTTCGGCGCTATGAGAATGATAGTTACAATTGGTTGGGCAATTTACCCACTAGGTTACGTATTTGGTTTCCTAGCTGGTGGAATTGACACTAACACTTTGAATATCATCTATAACTTAGCTGACTTCGTTAATAAATTAGCATTTGGTCTAGTTATCTGGGCTGCTGCTATGCAGAATACTTCTCTATCAAAAAGATAATAATAATAGATAGTTGATTATTTAAAATAGGGCGAGTTTTATAACTTGCCCTATTTTTTTTTGTACCTATATTGATTAGATGCCAAAAATTACTTATATCGACTCTTCTGGAAATAAAAAAATAATAGAAGTTGCTAAAGGCTTAACAGTCATGGAGGGGGCTATTCAAAACAAAATTCCAGGAATTGACGCAGATTGCGGTGGCGGAATGGCTTGTGCAACTTGCCATGTTTATGTCAAAGAAGAATGGTTAAATAAATTAAATAAAATTGAAGACGCAGAACAAGATATGATTGATATGGCATTTGAGCCTAAAAAAAATAGTAGGTTAAGCTGCCAAATAGTTGTCAGCGATGAATTAGACGGTTTAGTGGTTACAACACCGTCCAAACAAGGTTAAAAATGATAAACACAGATGCAATTATAATAGGAGCTGGCCCAGTTGGTCTTTTTACAGTGCATCAATTAGGTATTAAAGGATTGAAAGCCGAAGTTATCGACAACCTAGATAGAGCAGGAGGGCAATGTATAGAACTTTATCCTGACAAACCTATTTATGATATTCCTGCTATCAAGGAATGTACAGGGGAAGAGCTCACAAAACAATTGCTTGAACAAATAAAACCTTTTAAAGCCAATTTTCATTTCGGAGAAAGAGTCCAACAGGTTTTTCAAGATAATGACTTTTGGATTTTAAAAACAAATAAAGATAAAAATTTTAAGACTAAAAATGTAATTATTGCAGGCGGAGTAGGTTCTTTTGAGCCAAGAAAATTATCTTTAAAAGAAGCAGAAAAATACGAAGGTAAAAGTATTTTTTATTCTATTTCCGATAAAAACCAATTCAAGAACAAAAAGATTTCAATTTTTGGAGGAGGAGATTCAGCATTAGATTGGGCTTTAGAATTATCAAAGATGTCCAAAGTTACCTTGATACATAGAAGAAAAGAATTTAGAGGAGCGCCACATACTTTAAATGAAATAAAAAAATTAGAAAAAGAAGGAAAGATAACAATCAAAACTCCATACCAGCTAGATTCCATAGAGGGTGAAGAGAAAATAAAATCCATAGGAATCAAAGACAATGAGGGAAAATTAGTAAAATTAGAAACAGATTGTATACTGAGTTTTTTTGGATTGATTATGAAACTTGGTCCTATAGCTGAATGGGGTCTTAATATGGATAACAAAACAATAACTGTTGATACGGAAAATTTTCAGACAGATAAAAAAGGAATATTTGCAATTGGAGATATCTGTACATATCCAGGAAAATTAAAGTTAATCTTATCAGGATTTCACGAAGGAGCTTTGGCATCAGTAGAGTGTTTTAAACGAGCCAGACCCAATGAAAAATATAGATTTCAGTACACCACTACTTCGAAAGATATACAGAATCTCTTAGGCATCAAAACCAAGTGATAGAACTACTTACAGCAAATACTCCAAATGGAAAAAAAATTTCAATAATGTTGGAGGAGATAAAATTTGAATACAAGGTTACAAAA
>CAJWUS010000213.1 GCA_913047525.1 uncultured Flavobacteriales bacterium
ATCAAAACGATTTGAAGAAATACATAACCTCATCAATCAACTTCATGAAGAAGGAATGGGTAATAAAGAAATTTCAAATTATCTAAATTCAAATAACATCAAAACACCAACAGGAAAAGAATACACTCGACAGTTAATTGGGATGTATTTTTATAAATCTAGAAAGATAGATAGAAGATTAAAACATTCGGAATTGAAATTAACCAATATTAGGTTTTGGGTTTACGACCAATTCTAATAAACATTCCAAAATCTCAAAGTTTGAGGTTAATTACTATATTTTTTGATTAAATCTTGATATGATCCTATTGTTCTTATTTTTTCGTTATCTAATTTGATTATACGATCACAAATACTTAATGTTGTTAACCTATGGGCGATAATAACCATAGTTACACTGCAATCATAATTATATATATTTTCCATAACGATTCTCATGCAAACCGTATAAAAAAATTATCTCTAATATTGGTCATAATTTTAAACTCATAGAACATGATAGAACCCTTGATTTACATCTCCAAACAGATGTTCTGAGTAGTGATATTATTTTTATTACCTCTCCAAATAATACACATATTGATTATATTGAACCGCTAAGCATGATTTATGATGGGTATGTTTACTGCGAAAAACCTCCTATTAATAAAGTCGAAGACTTAGAAATTTTTGATTTAATTAATCCATCAAAATTTTTCTTTGGTTTTAACTATAGGTTTTCAGAAATTCAAAAATTTATACTTAAGACAAAAGAGAAGTATGATTTAGGGGAGTTAATTAATATTAATGTGCACATGTCCTATCCTTACTCGGTTAAAGAGCATTATAAGCACTCATGGAAATCTGATATTGAAAAATCTCCAATTGGAGTAATTGAAAATTTAGGTATTCATTATTTGGATTTATCTGTAACGTTGTTGGGAGCAGTAAAAGAGGTTTTCTTAAATTCAACTAATATAAATAAAACTGGAACAGCGGATGATACAGCTTCAGTATCTCTTCTCCATGAAAATGGATCAACATCACAAATATTTATTTCTTATGCTACTCTTGCTAGAGAGGATTTATATTTTTCCTTTGAAAGTGGGGATGTAAATTACAATGGTGCTGAACTAATTGCTTATTATCCTAGAGAAACATTTAATCAGAAGGGCCTATCTATTACTCCACCTGTAGTTTTATCCAAAAGCATTGATTCTGAATTATTTCACTCTAAGTCATTAAAAAACTGTGTAGATTATTTTATTAATATTGTACAAACTAATGATGCTTTTGACCAAGCTCTATGTAATAATGCTAGAATTTCAACACTAGCTATGCTCGGCATGGTAGAAGATTGACTTATAGAGAGTGATAAGACAACCGTTAAAACCCCTAAAGGTGATATACTCTACAAGATTTCTTGAAGTTCGATATATGTAATGAAAAACTTATGGTCTGATACTGAGTCAAATAAGTTTAAAGGCGATTTAGCATTACGAGTTTACACCTCACGATTACTTGGACAAGACACTTCTTTAGTTCTTCATGGTGGCGGAAATACATCTGTCAAAATTACCGAAACCAACTTGGTTGGTTCGAAAGAAGACATACTTTATGTCAAAGGAAGTGGCTGGGATTTAGTTTCTATTGAAAAAGATGGTTTTTCACCAGTACGTATGGCTCATATGTTGAGTCTTTCTAAGCTGAAATCACTCTCTGATCCACAGATGGTTAATGAGTTAAAGACTCAACTTACCAATGCCACATCTCCAACTCCTTCTGTTGAAACAATTCTTCATGCAATATTACCATTTAAGTATGTTGATCATACTCATGCTGATGCAGTCGTAACAATATCAAATACTTCAAATGGTGAAGAAAGAATTCGTGAAATTTATGGCAATCGAGTTGTTATTGTGCCTTACGTAATGCCAGGCTTTGATTTGGCGAAAGAAGTTGGTCTTTTATTTTCAGAGATGGCTTCAGATGAAACAGAAGGAATGGTTCTTTTAAATCATGGAATATTTTCTTTTGGAAATACAGCACGAGAATCTTATGAACGAATGA
>CAJWUS010000214.1 GCA_913047525.1 uncultured Flavobacteriales bacterium
AACAACTCTGACACTTCTTTTGATTATATGTTTTGTCAGACAGGGATTGATTTCCCTGAGCATATAGAAGTTTTATATCATTTAAGAAACACACAAAACAATTCAGAAATTGTTATAAAAGCTAAAATTGAAGATAGAGAAAATCCATCAATAGATTCTGTTTTTGATTTATACAAAACAGCTGATTTTCATGAAAGAGAAATCTTTGATTTATTTGGAGTAAAATTCAACAATCACCCTGATTTAAGAAGAATATTACTGGATGATGATTGGGAAGGATATCCTTTAAGAAAGGATTATGTTGATGAAGTGAATATTGTAGAATTATAATGAGAGTAAAAGAATTACATAAAGCCACTGAATCACAAGAATATTTTGTGAACATGGGACCACAACACCCTTCTACACATGGGGTTTTGCGTTTATTACTAACTTTAGATGGGGAAACAGTAACAAAAGTGGAACCTCATTTAGGATACATTCATAGGTCTATTGAAAAGATGTGTGAAAAAGATTCCTACCAACAAATTGTACACCTAACTGACAGAATGGATTATCTTTCTTGTCATATGAATAATGAAGCAGTTTGTCTGGCAGTTGAAAAAGGTTTAGAATTAGAAGTGTCAGAAAGAGTAAAAGTTATTCGCACTATAATTTCTGAACTTACGCGACTTTCTTCGCATCAACTTTGGTGGGGAGTAATGGGAATGGATTTAGGAGCAATTACATCTTTCCTTTATGGATTCCGTGATAGGGAAATGATTACAGATATTTTTGAAGAAACATGTGGTGCGAGATTAACTATGAACTATAATATTCCTGGTGGGTTAATGTTTGATATTCCTACAAACTTCCAAGCTAAAGTTAAAGAGTTTATTACTCATTTCAGGAAAAAGCTACCAGAATACGATCAGTTAATGACAAACAATATTATCTTTAGAAATAGAACAGAAGGAGTTGGTATCCTAACAAAAAAAGACGCAATATCTTACGGGGTAACAGGGCCAAGTGGGAGAGCTTCTGGATGGAGTAATGATGTCAGAAAATCAAATCCGTACTCAGCATATGATAGGGTTGATTTTAAAGAAATTATTTATACTGAAGGAGATTCATTTGCAAGATATCAAGCAAGAATCCAAGAAATGTGGGAATCCATGAATATAATTGATCAGTTAATCGATAACATTCCTGAAGGGAATTATCAAGAAAAAACTCGAGCAGTTATTAAATTGCCAAAAACTGAAATTTATCAAACAGTTGAAACGGCAAGAGGAGAGCTTGGTGTATATATAAATAGTGATGGGAAGAAAAATCCATATAGAGTTAAATTCCGTTCTCCAGGGTTCTCAAATTTAAATGCTCTAAACACAATGGCAAAAGGAGGGAAAATTGCTGATTTAGTAACTATAATGTCAACAATAGATTTAGTAATCCCAGATATAGACAGATAATGAAATTTGATATTTACGACTTTTCTGTACTAACAGCATCCATTCACAAATCATTAAGTGAAATGATGAGTGAGACTGCTGTTATGATTACTGAGATGGTTATTGTTGGCATTATCTTTCTGACTCTTTTTGCTGTATTAGGACTTGCTCTTGTTTATGCAGAAAGAAAAGTATGCGCATTTTTCCAGCAAAGGTTAGGCCCAATGAGAGTAGGTTTTTGGGGAACAGCACAAACAGTAGCTGATGCAATAAAATTACTACTAAAAGAACCTTTAATGACAAAATCAGCAGATAAGTTTCTCTTTAATTTAGCTCCTTTTATTATTATTATCGCATCATTTATGGCAATTGCTGCAGTTCCTTTTGCTCTTGGGCTTCAAACTCTTGATTTAAATATTGGAGTATTTTATGTAACAGCTGTTTCTTCAATTGGTGTAGCAGGGATATTAATTGCTGGTTGGGCATCAAACAATAAATATTCTTTAATTGGAGCTATGAGAAGTGGAGCTCAAATTGTAAGTTATGAACTTTCTGTTGGACTATCACTGTTAACAATTGTTATACTTA
>CAJWUS010000215.1 GCA_913047525.1 uncultured Flavobacteriales bacterium
ATAATTTTCTAAAAAGACTTGATAAAAACCTGCTGTTGCCTTTTCATTTTCATGCGAAAATTTTGAACTATAGCCAGGATTACCATCGGCACCATTAGTTAATAATAATTCTCCAGTTGTTGGCATTAGTAAGATGTCACCATAGTCGGAAACACCGGTCCCACTAAGATGAGTATGCGAAAAACCATACAAAATAGAATCTGAATAATGATAACCCCCGCAGCCATCCCAGCCTTCCAAACGACTATCTGGGCTGAGTTGCACCATTCCAAAAGGAGTAGTAGCCCCAGGGTAAGTATGGCCGTGCCCACCTGTACCAATAAAAGGATTTACATAGTCAATTGGGGTTTTATTTTCGTTTTTGCAGGAGAGTAAACAAACTAGAAATAGTAAAAAAAAGATTCTTTTTAAGGTCATGAAGTTTTTCTTGAAGCGTAAAAGTAAAGAAAATATCATCAGAATAGTGTTATATTTGAAGGATGAAAATTTTAAATGCTACTGAACTAAAAGAATGGGATGATTTTACTATAAGTAAAGAGCCTATTTCATCTTTGGATTTGATGGAGCGTGCGGCCACTTATTGTTTTCAAGAAATATTGAAAATACATGAGGGAAACACTCCTTTTCATATTGTAGTAGGCAAAGGGAATAATGGGGGTGACGGACTAGTAATTGCTCGTAAATTAGTTGAAGCAAACTATAGAGTAAGAGTTAGTATCCTAAATTTTTCGGATACAGTATCAGCAGATTTTAGTACAAATAAAGCGAGATTACCCTCAAATATTATGCATCTAACTCATGCTTCTGCTGATTTCCAATTGCATAAACAGGAAGTAATTATCGACTGTATTTTTGGCTATGGATTAAGCAGAAAAGTAGAGGGGGAGTTTGCAAAGATTATTAATCGGATTAATTTAGCACATGCCCAAGTGATTAGTATTGATATGCCTTCTGGACTTTTCACAAATAACAATAGTGAAAATGATGGAGCCATAATAAAAGCACAGTATACACTTACTTTTCAATGCATGAAATTAGCCTTATTACAAGCCTCTTATTATGCTTATTACGGAAAGGTTGTTGTAATTGACATAGGGTTAAACTCTCCATTTTCATTGCAAACAGAAAGACATCAACACTATATTACTGCAAAGGATTTACCTCAAATAAAGGAGCGAAATAAATTCGCTCATAAAGGAAATTTTGGTCATGCATTATTAGTAGGAGGAGCAACAAAAATGAGAGGAGCATTAATATTGACAGCCAAATCCGCATTGCGTTCAGGTGCAGGGAAAGTAAGCGTTACGCTTCCAGAACAATGGGTGAAAGACTTGAATATTGAACTTCCAGAGGCAATGTTGGCACACCAACCAATTACTGATTTATCTCCTTATACAGCAATAGGTATTGGCCCAGGATTAGGGACGAACAATGAAGTAACTAACAGTTTGGAACAAATATTACAATTAAGAAAAGAAAACCCATTATTACTTGATGCAGATGCCCTAAATATATTAAGCAATCATTTACAATGGCTATCATTTTGCAGCAAAGCAATATTGACCCCACACATTGGAGAGTTTAAACGCTTATGTGGTGATTTTACTTCTGATGAAGAGAAATTAGAGAAGCAAGTACAGTTTGCAAAAAAGCATGATGTATTTCTGATTTTGAAAGGAGCGCACACTTCTATTGCTACTCCTGAAGGAAAATTATTTTTTAATTCAACAGGGAATACAGGGCTGTCTACTGCAGGAGCAGGAGATGTGTTGAGTGGGATTATTGTGGCCTTTTTAGGACAGGGATATTCTCCAGAAGAATCCTGTATTTTAGGGGTGTATCTACATGGCCTGTCAGCTGATTTGGCATTAGAAACACAAAGTACAGCCTCTTTTATTGCTTCTGACTGTATTGCCTATTTAGGTAAGGCTTTTAAAGCAATAGGTGCTTAATTCTTTATTCTATAACTATTCTTTTCTCTACTGTTCCATCATCATAGATGTAAAAGAG